>JAAUSC010000052.1 GCA_012031965.1 Scytonema sp. RU_4_4 | reverse complement strand
GAATTCTGAATTCTTTTTTTTGACTTCCGTCACTGTCTGTTCTTATGAGATTTTGATTATCCGACCTTCATCTTGAGTCAGATAGAAATTTGCAAGTGTTGTACCTTTAAACTGAACGGTGTAAACATGAGTCTAGTATTTTTATGACACTTGAGTCAGTGATGAATGAGGCAGCGATTGAAGATAACTTGAAACAATTTCTGTTGGTACTATCAGTGTCTTTAAGTGTGGCAACGCTACCGCAAATATTTAGCTGGTTTCGCCAGATTCCCTATACCTTGCTGTTGGTAATAGTAGGTTTAGTTTTGGCGTTTGTTGATGTTCGTTTGGTAGACCTTTCGCCAGAATTGATTTTATCAATTTTTTTACCGCCTCTACTGTTTGAAGCTGCATGGAATTTGAAATGGCTGGATTTGAAGCGGGATATAGTTCCCATTTGCCTGTATGCAGTGATGGGAGTGATCATTTCGATTCTCTTAATTGCCTTGGGATTAAATCAACTCACCGGACTCTCTTTAACTACTGCTTTGCTTGTGGGAGCCAGTTTGTCTGCTACTGATCCGATTTCTGTGACAGCGGTATTTCGAGAACTAGGTGTAGGAAGCCGTCTGTCAACGTTGATGGAGGGTGAGAGCCTGTTTAACGATGGTATGGCAGTGGTTGCCTTTAGCTTTTTAGTAGGGCTTCCTTTGGGTACTGCTAATGGGACAATTCAGTCTATTTTGGTTCAGTTTTTTTCAGTTGTCGGCATTGGTATTGCTGTCGGCGGTTTAATAGGATTTGGTATTTCCTATTTAACGCAACGCTTCGATTTGCCGTTGGTTGAGCAATCATTAACTCTGGTTTCGGCATATGGCACTTATATAATGACTGAGGATTTGGGCGGTTCTGGAGTCATTGGAGTTGTCACTACAGGCTTAATTCTGGGTAATTTTGGTTCTCGCATTGGTATGAATCCCCGCACCCGAATTATTGTGACTGAGTTCTGGGAGTTTCTGGCATTTTTTGTGAACTCTATTGTGTTCCTGCTAATTGGCGACCAAATTCGCTTTCCCATCCTGGGAGAAAACTTGGGAATTATTGCGGTGACAGTAGGAGCGATGATTGTGACGCGGGCGATCGCTATTTACATTCTCAGCCAATTGAGCGATAGCTTCGCTGCTGCGCAAAGCGCAGATCGCCTCGTTCATTCTGACATCTCCTTACAGGAACAAACGATACTCTGGTGGGGCGGACTGCGGGGTTCAGTTTCCATCGCCCTGGCATTGAGTATACCCGCTTTCCTGCCTGAACGAGAGAAAATTATTGCCACGGTTTTTGGAGCCGTGTTATTTACTTTGCTCGTACAGGGCTTGACTGTTAAACCAATGCTTGAGAAGCTGAATCTTCTGGGTGATCAACCTTTGCGTCAGCGATACTCGGAAGCCATAGCTCGTTTGACTGCCCTAAATCGCGTCTTGGAATACCTCAATCAGGTAGAGAAGCGTCCAGGTATTGAACCAGAGTTTTACCGTTACCAAGAGACGCTCATTAAAGGAGAACTAACCCGTCTGCAAGCAGAAATAGAGCAATTACAATTGGAGTACCCCCATTTGCAGGACTTTTGCGTTGAACAACTGCGCTCTGATTTGCTGGCTGTTGAGGCAGATACTTACGCGGAACTTGTCAAAGCAGGTCGCTTGAACCGGGAACTGTCTCTTTTCCTCCAGCAGGATTTTGCAGAAGGCAATAATGAATGACGCTACTAGCGTAGCTTTTCAACAATCATCCAAAAAGTGAGTGTAGCAAAAATTTCATTAGTGAAATTTAAAATCCCCCGCTAAGTTTCTTGCGTCCCTATAGCGGGGGAGGATGTCAAAAGTGACTCATTATTCCATCACTTCTGCTGTCTTCTCCTTATCTAACTTGAGAACCAATACTCCCAAGGGTGGTAGACATAAATCTAGCGAGTAAGAACGATTGTGCATTGACCAATTATCAGTCCACTTACCGCCTAAGTTACCCATATTGCTACCACCATACTGACGAGCATCGCTGTTGAATAATTCAGTGTAGAATCCTGGCTCGGGTACACCAATACGGTAGTGAGAATGGGGTTGAGGCGTAAAGTTGCAAACCGTGACAACAAAGTTATCAGAGTCTTTATCTTGACGAATGAACGATACTACGCTGTGGCGGTTATCGCTACAGTCAATCCACTCAAATCCTTCCCGTGCAAAATCTTGACTGTATAAAGCTGGTTCAGAGCGATAGAGTTGGTTGAGACCTTTGAAAAACTCTTTGAGCTGTTGGTGTGGCTCATACTGGAATAAATGCCATTCCAAGTCACTCCAAACATTCCACTCACTCCACTGCCCAAATTCCATGCTCATGAACATGGTTTTCTTGCCTGGGTGAGTGAACATATAGGCAAACAAACAACGCACATTCGCAAATTTCTGCCATCTATCCCCAGGCATTTTGCCGATAATATTGCTCTTACCATGCACCACTTCATCGTGGGACAGTGCCAACATATAGTTTTCGCTGTGGTGATACCACATACTGAAAGTAATGTTGTTTTGGTGGAATTGGCGGAACCAAGGGTCCATGCTGAAGTAGTCCAGCATATCGTGCATCCAACCCATATTCCACTTCAAGTTAAAGCCTAACCCTCCGGTGTAGGTAGGCCAAGATACCATTGGCCATGCGGTCGATTCTTCAGCAATTGAGACAATGCCGGGGAAATAGCTGAAAATAGTGTGATTGACCTGACGCAGAAAATCTGCTGCTTCTAGGTTTTCTCGACCGCCGTACTCGTTAGCAACCCATTCTCCATTTTCGCGGCAATAGTCAAGATAAAGCATCGAGGCGACAGCATCAACGCGAATACCGTCAATGTGGAATTTGTCAAACCAGAACAGGGCATTTGCTACTAAGAAATTTCGGACTTCGTTGCGGGAGTAGTTAAACACGAGAGTACCCCATTCCTTGTGTTCACCTTTGCGGGGATCCGCGTGTTCGTAAAGGTGAGTTCCATCAAAGAATGCTAAGCCATGACCATCTTTGGGGAAGTGACCGGGAACCCAATCTACGATGACTCCAATACCGTTTTTATGGCATTGGTCAACGAAGTACATAAAGTCTTCTGGAGTACCATATCGAGAGGTTGGGGCATAATACCCAGTGACTTGATAACCCCAAGAGCCATCAAAGGGGTGTTCTGCAATGGGTAATAGTTCAATATGGGTGTATTGCAAGTCTTTGACGTAGGGAATAAGACGTTCTGCCAATTCCCTGTACGTCAGGAAGCGTGCGCCCGGATTCAGTTCTGAGACTGTGACTACTGGTCGGGTTTCACCATTGGGCAGTTTGGCTGGTTCCGCACTAGAGGTATGTAACCAAGAGCCTAAATGCACTTCATAAACTGAGATGGGCTGGGTGAGAGGGTCAGTGTGACGCCGCACCTCTAGCCAATTCTCGTCACCCCAAGTATAGGCATCCAAATCTGTAACAACGGATGCAGTTTTGGGGCGGGGTTCTTGTTGAAAACCGTAAGGGTCAGACTTTTCGTAGATGTGTCCTTCAATGTTTTTAATTTCGTACTTGTAACACTCTCCTACTGCTATTGCGGGAATAAACAATTCCCAAATACCTGTCTGTCCCTTACGCATCTGGTGTTTGCGCCCATCCCAGTCATTGAAATCTCCTATGACTGAAACATTACGGGCATTGGGTGCCCAAACGGCAAAATAAACACCTTTAACACCGTTGATTTCTGTGGGGTGCGCTCCCAGTTTTTCATAAATCCGGTGATGGTTACCTTCCGCAAACAAGTGCAAATCAAATTCAGTCAGGTGGGGAGAACAAAAAGCATAAGGGTCATACATGACTCGCTCGTGTTCCCCTTCTTTGACCCGTAACTGGTAGTTCGCCAGTTCTGTTGTTTCTATCGTGCATTCAAAAAAGTGGGGATGATGCACTGCTTCCATTGGGTATTCCTTCCGTTCTTCAGGAAGAATAACCCATGCCTCACTCGCACTTGGTAGGTAGGCTCGCACAGCCCAGATGCTTTTACCATTCTGTTCTATGGGGTGGGCACCTAGTATTTCAAACGGATCTTGATGTTGGTTCCAAACGATGCGGTTAACCTGTTCTGGGGCTATCGTGGTCATAGACATGGAGCTACCTACGTTCGTTGAATAAAGTGACTAAGTAAATTTGCTTTATAAAACATCTATATATATTCTTTACATTTATTTGCAAATTTTGTTGTGATAGTCATCGTACCTTGGAAGGAGTACCTTTGGGGAGAGTGTCTTCAAAGGAATGTGCTTCATTGGGTATAAAGTATGGAATGTCAGATGATGCGGGGTTTTTTATCCTTATACCCTTCAAATATCTAAAAATGGGAAAAGCTGAAGCAAAGTCTTACGCAGTCGTATCTGAAAAACTTGATCCCGGATTCGGGGGTCAAGTTTTGGTGGGGGGACTTTTTGTAACTGGGCTTGTAATAAAGCGTATTCCCCAGCAGTTAGGGGCTGACCATCAACAGGCGATCGCGCTGTTGTAATAATCTCCGTTCGCAATATTTCTTCTGGTAAATCTTCTTTTGGCGGTAATGCCATGACCGATGCCCCCCAATGACTGCTTAACTCCATCAATATGCTAGTACAGACAATTAAAATCAGAAACTTTATCACTCTTCTCATTTTTCCTCTCCTCCCTGGTCATTCGCTAAGCTGTCACGCCAAAACAAGTGCATACAGTCAACAGACAGGATGCTTCTTGCCAGCAGAACGTAGTTTCTTTTTTGTGCCTGCTAAGGGAGGAGCTACAAATTGCAAAGTAGCGTGCCCGTAGGGCATATTTTGAATGAGTCAATTTTGAATTGCTTATTCTCGTCCACTTTCCATATTTTTATCTTGCCAGCAACTTAAGCGCCAAGAAACCCGGTTTCATAGAGAAACCGGGTTTCTTGAGGAAGTTGTTGTAAAAATCTGGCAACCTCAGGTGCTACTACCTGGGCACTTTTCCAGATGAGGAACGGAGTACAGGGGTTGGCCAAGACAAATTGTCAGTGAGCGTGACTAACTTCATGCACTCTCAAAACATAGCCATCTACATCTCTAGTTTGAGAGTACCAACTCAACCAATGTAGTGAGGAGCGCTGCAACAAACTGTTTTAGCTGTTTTGAGACTGCTATCTAAGGAGTCTTGGTTGGGCTGGCAGGGGTAGTGGCAGATGCGGGAGGGGTAGCTGTGGTGCCACCCTCGGCGGGAGGGGTAGTTGCTGTACCACCAGCAGGAGGGGTAGTGCCGGTGTCTGCTGGTTCAGCAGGTGAAGTTGCAGCACCTCCAGCACCGCCCCCTGGTGCTTCACCGCCCCCCTCACAGGCTCCGAGAACTGTGGCTAGACCTAGAATTAATGCAAAACCAAGGATTTTTATTTTCATAACTCCTCTTTCACCAATTGCGGCAAGAACTATTTTAGCCTGTTGAATACGATACCCTATTTGTTGCTTTTTTTTAAGTGACTTGAGATCACAGATTTAAGCAAAATTCTTGAATTTCTTGTAAGACAACTTCATTGTTTAGGGTAGCATTACTAAATTAAGTCACGGAGCGCGATATCATACCAAAAATTCCGCTTTTATTCACATACTCTTGCTTATGGTGGCAATGCGTTGCCATACTTTTAAATGCGATACCTCAACAGTCAAGATATTCAGGGGCAATTCCAAAATTGTCAAGAAATCTTATTGCTTTAAAAACCATGTTCCCCAAGGATACAAAGATTGGTGTGCCTACCTATCACAATATATTGACTGGGATATTGACTGGGTGAGTGGTGTTATTTGTGGTTATTGTCCGATAGGTAATAATAGCAAGAGCAAAAACAGACAATCATCTAGAGTCAAGTATTTTCTATCCAAAAATTCCAAAAAATTATGGCTGTTGCACGTAAATCAAATGTTTCTGCAACGGGCAGTAAGTCCCGGACAGCAGTGAAAAGTAGCAGAAAGAGTCGCTCTGCTCACCAAAAAAAAGCGTCCACTGAATCTGAAAATGCCCCACAGACAAAGCAGTTAAGCGCTCCAAAAGTCACTTTGCCTGCTTTGTCTACACCGATATCCACTCAAAAACCAAGGCATTCCTCAAAAAAATTATCAGTCTCTGCACAGCAACAGGCAAAGGAAGCTTCTAGCGCCAAGAAACACACGACAACATCTGTGAGTGAGGTAGGCAAACAAAAAGCGTCAACTGTCCCTGTGATGCCATCTGCTGAGTCTTTCCCTTCTTGGTTAGTGCGCTTGTATACTTTACATCGTTATTCTTCAGTTGTGGCGTTTGCGTTGGTAGCCGTAACACTCGTCGTCTATGGTTGGACTGTCTATTCCCAACAACTTTGGAGTCAAGCATTCCGTAAGCGGGAAAACTTGGAACGCCAGGAGCGCCAATTGATGACGACTAACGAGGTACTAAAAAACAAAATGGCACAAGAAGCAGAACGCCCATCTGCCAAATTAGTATCGCCATCACCCGATAGAATGATTTTCTCGAATCCAGCACCTGTTGAACCTAACTCAGTACCTACCACAGCCCCAAATTCAGAAAGACAACAGCAAACCCCTAATCCAGCACCCGGGTATTAGTCATTCGTCATTTGTCATGAACGAGCCAGCGCTATGCAGGAGGGTAATACCATTTTGGATTTTGGATTTTAGATAATGGAATTGTAAAAGAGTTACTGGTAAACCCTTTTGGCACTCCATCTGTCGCAATCATTTTTCACGCTTGGTGTAACCCTCTACCGCAGGCTCAGGTTATACCCGAAGGGTCTTGGCACTTAGACAAGAGACAAAGGGTTGGGCTGTTCTTAGACAAAATGCGAGCGCCTTTGCAGCAAGGCGGGTTTGTTGAGTTGTGAAAAGTCGATTATTGAAAATAGACCCGCCTTGCTGCACTAATCGTGGACTCTAGATGGGTAAATTTGGGTAAGGCTGGGCAATTTTGTCCAGACGGAATGAAACGACATTTGAAGGGCAATTTTCATGCAAAAGTCATCAAACAGAACAAAATTTAAAAACTTTAACTTTCCAAAACCAGCATTCAAGAAGCGACGACAGAAGGGTTCGAGACGAGAGTTGAGCCGCAAACTTGCTGAACCCACGAAAGAGCACGCATTTAACATAAAATCTAGACTTTTCATTGTTTGGAGCTTTCTTCTTGCGGCTGGAGTGGGCTTGGGTGTTAATTTGTACAACCTACAAATCGTACGCGGACCGAAGCTAACAGAAAAGGCACGAAACCAGCAAATGGTAAATTTGCGACCTTTTATACCTCGCCGCCCAGTGGTGGATCGTAATAAAGATTTACTGGCAATAGACCGTCCCGTATATACTTTGTATGCCCATCCTAAACTCTTTGAAAAGTCTAATCACCAGATGGCAGAGCAGCTATCGCCAGTACTGGGTCAAGACACTGCTGAGTTAGAAAAAAAGTTTGATGCAAAGAAAAGCGGTATTACACTTGCTACTGCTTTACCAGAAGAAATTGCTGATCGCATTTCTTCACTACATCTCAATGGCTTAGAGTCAATTCAAAAATACTCCCGATTATACCCACAGCAGGATTTAGTTGCAGAAGTCGTAGGTTATGTTAATTTGGACCGTCGTGGTCAGGCTGGTGTGGAGTACTCTCAAGAGAAGTTGCTAGAGCGTTCTATGCAGACGGTACGGCTCAGCAAAGCAGGTAATGGGGCGCTCATGCCAGACTATGCTCCAGATGGTTTTTTTAATTCTGATGATCTGCGGCTGCAACTCACTATAGACAGCCGTCTGCAAAGAGTCGCCCGCTTTGCTCTTAAACAACAAATGGAAAAGTACCGAGCAAAGCGAGGAGCAGTCATTGTTATGGATGCGTGGGATGGTTCCCTACTCGCTTTGGTTTCTCAACCCACGTATAATCCAAATGAATACTCTAAAGCCGATATCTCTTTATTTAAAAACTGGACGGTGGCAGACTTATATGAACCAGGTTCAACTTTCAAACCTTTAAACGTGGCTATTGCTTTGGAAGCTGGCATTATTAAACCTGAAGATGTGTTTAATGACCCTGGTTACATTCAAGTGGCTGACCGAACAATCAAGAATGCCGAAAATAAACGTTACGGGCGGATAAACATCGCTCAAATTCTGCAACACTCCAGCAATATAGGCATGGTACAAATCATCCAAAAGTTGCAGCCCTCAGTCTACTACGGTTGGCTGGAACGCTTGGGTCTGGGGCAAAGTGTTGATACGGATTTACCCTTCACTGTTAACAGTCAACTTAAGAGCCAGGAAGAATTTCTTGTTACGCCCGTTGAACCAGCAACGACCTCCTTTGGTCAAGGCTTTTCGTTGACACCGTTGCAGTTGGTGCAAATGCACGGAGCTTTAGCAAATGGGGGCAGACTCGTTACACCTCACGTCGTCCAGGGATTGATAGATACCAAAGGACAAATCCACTATTCACCCAATCGAGCGGTACCGCGCCAAATCTTCTCATCCACGACTGCCCGAAAAGTGGTAGAGATGATGGAGAGTGTCGTCGATGACGGATCAGGAAAAGCATCACAAATTCCTGGATATCGCATCGCAGGCAAAACTGGTACAGCTCAAAAAGCTAGTCGCGCTGGTGGCTACATCATCGGAGCGAAAATCACTAGTTTCGTGAGTATTTTACCTGTGGAAGCGCCTCGCTATGTAGTGCTGGCATTAATTGATGATCCAAGAGGTGAAAATGCTTATGGTGGTACTGTAGCTGCACCCGTTGCTAAGTTAGTCATGGAAGCACTCATTAACATTGAACAAATTCCACCAAGTAAACCAATGACTCAAACACCTACCAGTCCGCGTTGAGGAAAAGGGGACCAACAGACAAATCAATTCAAAAATTCACGCATTCGCAATCCGGAGAAATTTTGAATCTCTCCATCTTCCCACTTCCTCTGTGCATCTATAGACTGAATCTTTTTTGAGGAACTTAATTTTTCTTTATCACTTGCGGGAGAGGTACTGAAATTTACTTAATGGAACTCTAAATAGTAGAAACTGAAAGAGTTTCATTCCTGCTTTTACTAGCTAAATGTTCCATGCAAAGCAATTTAGTGATGTTTCCTCTCCCCGAGGTTGAAACAAACAGTACGCATATAGAAGAAGCAAAAAGTATAAATTACGACCTTGCAGAGCAGCAATTTATAGAACTGCTGGTCACAGAGAATTTGGACAAAAAACTAGATGCAGAACCCGCACTGAAGAACGAGTTTGAACACATGCTCGCCGTAGCAATTTCTGCTGCTTATCAAAATGGTGCTGGTGATGATGTAGCTCATCGTTTTCTCCAGCGCGTTCTTTATCGTATTAATAGATTAAATCTGTTTTGGTACGATGACCTACGCCACTACATAAACGAGCGTTCCCCTTACTTGCATAAGGTGCGCAACCAAATTGAGACAGCTTGGCAAGAGTGGGAACTTGGACAAATTGATGTGTCAGCATTGCAACAATTGGATGTTAAGCAAGCTCTCATTGAGCGTGCTGCTTACGATTTAGATCCGTCTTTGTCGGAAGACAGTCGCTATATCCGGGAGGAAATGAGCGAGGCTGGTTATCGTCACTTGCTGGCTATTGGCTCGTTTGATGGTTTAGTGGAAGGTAGTCGCCTTTCCCGAATTTTGGGTGGCACTGCTAATGAAGTACAGTGTACTTTAGTGCGAGTACTGCTCGAAGAGTACGGCAATGGTCGTTTTTCGCGCAAGCATTCTACATTTTTTGCCCAAATGCTGACCGAATTTGGGATGAACACTGAACCAGAGGGATACTTTGATTTAGTTCCTTGGGAAGTTCTCGCTTGCGCTAATCATAATTTTCTACTGACTGAGTGTAAGCGTCATTTCCTACGCTACAGTGGTGGTTTAACTTATTTCGAGGTAGCAGGACCTGCAGCTTATAGAAACTATCTTGCTGCTGCACAAAGACTTGGACTGTCTGACGCGGCGATGGGTTATTGGGAGTTGCACATTCGGGAAGACGAACGTCACGGACGCTGGATGTTGGATGATGTGGCTTTGCCTCTGGCTCAGAGATATCCTGATGATGCGTGGCAATTAGTGCTGGGATACGACCAAGAAAAGCTTACAGGCGATCGCGCTGCTAAAGCAGTTGTGCAATCAATCAGTGCAGTCGAAGCAAAATTGAGCAATTCATAATTGAAAATGCAAAATTCTCAACCCGTAGTGTTCGTAATTTTGCACTTCTAATCAAATATCGGTTCACTTACCAACTCATTCCTTTAGTGACAGAGTGCTTGCTAAAGGAACAAGTTTCTTTTGCCTATTTACAAGTATTTCCTTAGCTGGATACTGCATACCTTAAGTTCAAATTATTGGATTTTATGAATAACTCTAGTCAAATGAAAAATATCTTTTTTTGTCCTGAAGAATCTCATTTTTACTCAAACTGCTTGGACAATCTGGTTTTGAGGAATTGTAAGAAATCTGAGTGTATAGTTGAATTTGGTTCCGGAGACGGTAGCCCTGTTATTAATTCATTACTAAAAAATAGATTTGATGGTGTGATACATGGATTTGAATTAAATAGTTCTGCTTGGAAAGTCGCTAATTTAACAATCGACGAATATAATCTTGCTCAAAAATACATAATTCATAATTCATGTTTATTTGAGTCTTCTCAACCAGATGCGGAGTATCTGGTCGCTAATCCTCCTTATCTTCCTGCACCAGATAAAGATATTTGTATGCCATTGTTATTTGGCGGTCTAGATGGTGCCGCAGTGACTAACGAGCTTTTATCATTAGGCTATAAGAATGTATTACTTTTAGTCTCTAGCTTTTCTAATCCAGAAAGTACAATTCATCATGCAAGGTCGAATGGTTATCATGTGACCAATTTCATAGTTTTACCTTTAAAATTTGGATATTATAGCTCTGAGGCAAAAGTGAAAAACCACATAGAGGAATTACGAAAAAACAAAATGGCATTCTATTCGGACGATTATTATTTCTTGGCTGGTGTTTTCTTTCAAAAGTCTCAAAAATCTGATGTGGATTTATCTCATCAGTTAACTCAAGTGATGACAAGTTTGTAAACACAAATGACTAATAACTCATGACGGCGACAGGAGCGACGTAAATACCATCCAAAAAGGAATGGGCTTTCCCGTCGCCCTCTTGTAATAACGTCAATTTTATCGGCGCTTGATTTTCAACAGTGAGTTGCTCTTAGTAGCGAAAACGGCTCTTACGCTGCTTTTGCTTGGCAACTGCTTTGCGCTTACGTTTTTGAAGGGGTGTTTCAAAGTGACGATGCTTTTTCACATCAGGGAAAATTCCTGCCTTGGAAACTTCTCGCTTAAATCTGCGGAGGGCTGACTCAATTCCTTCATTTTCGCCAAGAATCACTTGGGTCATCTTATCTCCTCCTTAAATTGATTGAATAAATGGCTAGATTATTGATAAGCAACTCAGTAAGCTGAAGTGCAAAAAAGGGCAGACTCTTTGTCTGCCCTTGAGACCTTAGAGTTAAATTCTTTGTCTCGAAGCTGAATTAGTAGCGTCGAGAGTATCCACCTCTCTCTCCTCTATCGTTGTTTCCCCATGATTTACCACCAGATGAGCCTCTCTCTGTTTTAGGCTTAGCTTTATTAACCTTCAGGTTACGACCCATCCACTCGGCACCATCAAGAGCCTCTATCGCCGCTTCTTCTTCTTTTTCTGTTCCCATTTCTACAAAGGCGAACCCTCGTACACGACCAGTTTCCCGGTCTATAGGTAATTGAACGCTCTTAACAGTTCCGTATTCAGCAAAGACCTGTCTGAGGTCATCTTGCTCAACTTGATAAGATAGGTTACCGACATAAATGGACATGAAACATCTCCAGAATCAGGTAGTGTAGAGAGTTAGATTCGGAGAGACGCTTGTAAATAGATAAAACAAACTGCACAACCGAATATAATTCCTCTAGAATACGATAGCATAAATCCACAAGATTATGTTGCCAATATGAACCTCGCTTCTAGGGGCTTTTCTCGTTGCAAGTCACATAATCAGGACTTACGCATTTTAACGAAAAACTGTCATACGGGCACGCTACGCGCTCCAGTATGACATTCTCGACTTTGCGTCAGTCCAGATAATTAAGAAACACTCAATTCCCTATTAACTAAAAACCGTGCTATGTAAAGCTTCTAAAATGTGTTTTTGAAGAGAAAATTTCCGCAAACGATTCAAATTCATCAACGACAGACCTTCATAGGTAAAAAACTGGAGTGACAAAGGAGTGTTGATTGGTTGCACGATAAAGGTTTTCTGCCTCATGGTTATTATTGGTGTCTGGAGTTCTCAAGCCTTGAGGAAGACCCAGCTAACACAAATAAGAATTATTTATGCAACTATTCCTAGTTGTAGGATCCTCCTTTAGGAAGCATCCGAAAAGGCGGTTTCTAAAGGAGCATCGCCCATGAAGGCTGGGCAAATGGACAATCGCTTTAAGGTACACAAGCCACTTGCTCAATTCGATGAAAGAGCTCTCTATTCAACCCATACACTGCAGGATAGTAAAATTTAATTCTTTCAAGTGAGGCAAAAATTGTGCTGGTGGGAGAAGCTAAAATTTCAGTGAGTATATCATTTAAAAAACGTTTTCTTTCTTGTGGTGAATCGTAAAAATTAAAATAATCTGCCAAACAGAATGCAGCTAGTCTGTGAAATCCTTGGTTAATGAGATAATCATGATTCAAACTTTCATACTGGTCAATAGCTGCAACTATTTCCTCAGTTTTATAAAAACTTCTTGAATGCCGACATTATTTGGTTCTATGTTTCTCGCTGCCTTTAGGAATTGAAAAGCTGCTCTCCACAGATGAAAGTTAGTGGCATTCGCCGCCAGTTTTGCGACTTCAATCCCCATGTTAGCAAATCGACTAGCAGCATATTGTCGGATATCTGACTTTTTAGGTAGTAAGGAGAGAATTCTCTTTTCTATGACTTCTATTTTTTCTAATTCATCACTATAAAAGTGAATGCGGCAGATAAAGAAAAGTGCTTCAAAGTCATTATAGTCAGCTTTCCCATCAGCACCAATAGCACGTTCTGCCCAAGCAAGAGCTTGGGAGTAATTTTTTTGGTCAAGGTAAGTTTCCGCTATATCTAGATAAGGTGCAGAATTAAACGATTCTAGTTTGACTGCTTGCTCAAAGCAGTCACGGGCATTGTTATAGAATTGAGTCTTATGAAAATCCCCATCCTTCAAACACTGAGCTTGCAGTTTGTAGGCACAACCCAAGTTATTCCAATAGAGTGACACATCTGGGTTAGTTTTTGTTAATGCTTTGTAGATTTTAACAGCAAAATCAAAATTTTCAGTATGAATATAACAAAGACCGAGTAAATCGCGAGCTACATCAATTCTTGGTGCTAGTATAAGAATTTGCTTGAGTAAAGGAATGGCATTTGCCCATTCTTCTACTTGCATTTTCTTTTCAGCTTGGTCAATCAGATCTTCAACTTGATCGCCATACTTTTGCATGACGTCATAATTTTCTCGTGCTATGGGGTCACAAAGCGTGTTATAAGCTATCCGAATTTGTTGAAACCGTTCTGGATCTTTTTCAGGAGAATACTTGCGAACTAACTGAAAGTAAGCTTGTTTGATTTCATCAGCAGATGCCCCAGAGGAAAGTTCCAGGATATGATAAAGTTCATATGCCATCTGTTACTCTTCCATGTTGTTTTCTAAGTCAAACAAGAAGTCTACAAGCGATCGCCTGCTTTTTGAATTTCTTGAATGTTGTCATTCATGAGAGCTTTTTTAAGTTCCATCACAATATCAGACAACGGAGACCTTTCTTGAGGAGGAATTCCAGCCATATACCGTTCTGCTTTACTAATGAGTCCTTCGTATTGTCTCGCCTTGGCGTTCTGCTTCCACAGTTCTTTGAGGCGAGAAGCTGCGTCAGCTATGTCTTTGCTACCCATACGCTTAGCTGAATAACCGTAGGATAGCTCCACACTCTTATTAAGACTAGGAATAGTCGCTTTCAATTTAGCTATCCCATTAATGTCATAAGAAAATTCCACTTGCACTGGATATGGAATACCATCAACAGCAGGAGGAATATCTGTCATTTCTGCTTCTATTCCTGTGTCAATCACTTCATTAGGTAGCTTTGCTCTACCTGTGTTGTCTTGATAGAGACGAACTTCCAGCCGTTGTTGATCGACTCGTAGAAGAGTGTAAGTTTTCTGAGTAGAATAAGGAATCGTTGTATTGGGTTGAATCAAAGGTTCATAGGTCAGCATATATTGTCCACCAACATAACTCACCACTTCAATACCTAATCCAAATGGAGCAACATCGGTGAGAATAAGACCTGAATCTTCACAGAATAAACCTTGAGCAAGAGCAGCATGAATAGATGCGCCAACACCCACAGCTAAGTCAGCACCAACATCAAGTGCTTTCCCTTCTTTGCCAAACATCTCTACGACGAGTTGACGAACAGCAGGAATATAAGTCGTTCCACCCACAAGTAACACTCGGTTGATTGTACTAGAGCGCAGATTTTTGGCATTTAGTGCTTGACGTATGCAGTCCCGCGTCTTTTCTAATAGAGGTGCGATCGCCTGCTCAAACTCTTGCTGCGTCACTTCCACCTCTAAGTCAAGAAATTCACCATTGTTTGCTGCAAAATATGGAATTTGTACATCATGTGATTTTTGTATCGAAAGAACTTTTTTAGCTTTTTCTGCAGCTTCTTTCAGTGCGCCATGAGCCTTTTGAGAAATTTTTGCCCCAGGATTTTCCGCTTGAAATTTTCTATGCAGCAATGTCATCATTGCCTCATCAAAATCTTTACCTCCCAATTGAGGATTACCGAAACTACACTTAACATCAAGAACACCCGCAACCATTTCCAATACAGTGATATCCAATGTACCACCGCCAAAGTCAAAGACAACAAGCTGTTCTTCAACATCAATATTTTTGATCCCAAAAGCTAAAGCTGCTGCTGTTGGTTCATTTATCAAGCGGATGATTTTTAATCCTGCTAATTCACCTGCATTCAGTGTTGCTTGTCGAGCTGCATCTGGAAAGTTAGCTGGAACAGAAAGGACAACTTCTTGAATAGTAATTCCTAATGCTTCTTCAGCATTTTCTTTAAGTTGACGAAGAATCAAAGCAGAAATTTCCTCAGGTCTATATTTTTTATCTAGCAGTTGTACTATTTCTCCAGTTCCCATTTTCCGCTTGATTTCACGAACTCCGCGACCTGAGACATCTACCCAACTCCGAGCATTTTCTCCTACTAAAAGTTCACCTTTTTTATTAATAGCAATAATTGATGGAATAATAGCTAGTTTTGTAATCGGGTCAGGAATCGGAAATGATTCATCATTTCGGTAGACACAAATTTCAGATGTCGATGTCCCTAAATCAATTCCGATAGCATAATTTTTTGTCATTGCCTAATTGACTCCTTTCCCAGTGTAAAATTCTCAGTGGGGTGGACATTGCTCACTACGCTATCATTCAGTTTTAGGACTTACGCACCACTTTCTATAAACCCGGTTTCTTCGTTCGTATTTGGTTCCGAAACAGACGATTTTTGGTAGAAAACGGGTTTATTTGCGTAAGTCCTGAGTTTGTCATGCCCACCTTATAAGTGAGGATTGATTTATTTATAGCTCATCAAATGAGGACAGACGGTCTACATCAACTTCAGATTCTTGTGCTGGTGATTTTGCCACAATAACCTTCGCTTTCTCGATGAGTTTGTCACCAATTCTGTAACCCCAACTCATACATCTAACGATACTACCTGGTATGATATCTGATTCTTCCTCATCAATTGCTTCATGAAAATTTTCATTAAGAGATTCATTTTGTTGTGGAATGATACGCTCCATACCTAAATTTACAACAATTCGATTAAATCCATATAATATTCTATTTATTAATAGTCTATTTTCATCTGTTTCGTAATCAACTGCCCTCTCTAATAAGCGAAAAAACTCCGTTGCTCCCTCTTCCCAATGATTAATTTTCCGTTGCAGTTCTCCATTCTTTTGACGCTGCTCTATCAACATTTTTTCTACAGAGTTTTTAAAAGCATCAAGTTCTCTCAACGTTTGTTCAAGTTTATCGTATAATCCTTTAATAGCAGCGCTATTCTCTAGGATAGCGTTGGTATTTGTGTAATAAGCCCGTTGTATTTTTTTTTGCTCATCGACATTTTTATTGAAAGATTCCTTGACAGAATTTTCTATATAACCTTTCAAGTTCTCATGGATAAAGTTTTGTAAATTCTCACGGAGAGTTTGCTGTACAATTTCGTCTAAGTTTTGAAAATTGTTGTTCTCATTACTTGAATTCATTTAAGCTTCCTATCAGAACTGAGGATAATGTGTCAAATAGAAAACATCGCAAGTTGGTAGATATCATAGCTAATAGTAACTAATGCCTAACAATGATAACAAAGCTGTTCGCTATTAGCCGATATCGATGTGCAATCCTTGTTGATATAGCAATCCTATTTGAGTTGTGAAAAAGGTTTTGATTGAATTAACCGCTCCAGGCGCAGAGGAGCCAGTGCGTTGCGGAGCCAGTACTGCAGGAGGGGAGCCACTGCGTTGGGCGGCTTTGCCGACTTGAAGCATGTGGCGTTTTCCCTCACTTGGTATCTGGCGTTGGGGTTTCCCCCGACGGTGCGACCTGGCGTGGCGCAGAGGAGGAAAACAGAGAGTTGAGCGCCCTTGGCGCACGCTCCGCTAACACGAATGATTTAGGACTGCTATAGCTATAAGAATGTCTTGTTCGGTGAGTACTTTTATCGCCACCACACAAAAGGAGTATTATTGTTAAACCTATTTGACCAAAATAAACGCGATATCCTGGACCATAGTTAATTTTAAGTTCACAGACACCTTGTCCCACTGACCGATAGTTACCCAAATTACCTAATGCAACTTGCTGAAGCCTCTTTTCTATTTTGACTTTGACTCTAAGATCCCGCATAGAATCTAACCACACTGCAAAAGGTTCTCTGCCGTCTGCTGTGATGTAGTTCTTAATTTCTCAAAGGTTGTGCCTCCATAAGGTTATTGTAAGCTTGTCATGAATTTTGTTTAGCGTATTATCAAATAGATTTTCAACGCCCACTTCTTGTGGCTATGTATAAAGTAACTTTGCAATTTTCACGTATCTTAACGAAAATCAAAACACTTTCTGCTAAATCTGCGTACACAATAGTTCTCAGTAACACCGCCAATTACAAAAATAATCATGTCCCAAGTCACCATAGAATCAATTCTTCAAGAAAAGCGTTTATTCCACCCAAGTTCTGAATTTTCTCAAAAGGCTCATATCAAAAGTTTGGAAGAATACCAGCGCCTCTACGAGAAAGCGAAAGCTGATCCGCAAACATTCTGGGCGGAATTAGCCCAACAAGAGTTGCACTGGTTCCAAAAGTGGGACACAATTTTAGACTGGCAACCGCCTTTTGCTAAGTGGTTTGTCAATGGCAAGATTAATATTTCTTACAACTGTCTTGACAGACACCTCACCACATGGCGCAAGAATAAAGCTGCGATTATTTGGGAAGGGGAACCAGGTGACTCGCGTACTCTCACTTATGCTCAATTGCACCGGGAAGTTTCTCAGTTTGCGAATGTGCTCAAGCAATTGGGAGTGAAGAAAGGAGATAGGGTTGGCATTTATATGCCGATGATTCCGGAAGCGGCGATCGCCATGTTAGCCTGTGCGAGAATAGGCGCACCTCACAGTGTTGTTTTTGGTGGTTTTAGTGCAGAAGCTTTGCGCGACAGACTTATCGATGCTCAAGCAAAACTCGTCGTCACTGCTGATGGTGGTTGGCGTAAGGATGCAATTGTCCCTCTCAAGGAACAAGTAGACAAAGCTTTAGCTGATGACGCTGTTCCCACCGTAGAAAATGTCGTGGTGGTGCAGCGTACCCGTCAAGAAATTCACATGCAACCAGGACGTGACCAATGGTGGCATGATTTGCAAAAGAATGTCTCCGCAGATTGTCCCGCCGAACCAATGGACAGTGAAGATATGCTGTTCGTTCTCTACACTTCTGGTAGCACTGGTAAACCGAAAGGTGTTGTACATACAACTGGTGGTTATAACTTATACGCTCACATGACCACCAAATGGATTTTCGATCTGCAAGACACAGATGTATATTGGTGTACCGCTGATGTAGGTTGGATTACGGGACACAGCTACATTGTCTATGGTCCTCTTTCCAATGGTGCGACAACGGTGATGTATGAAGGTGCGCCTCGCGCTTCTAATCCTGGTTGTACGTGGGACATCATTGAGAAACACGGAGTTAATATATTTTATACTGCGCCAACTGCTATTCGTGCATTTATCAAGATGGGCGAACACCTACCCAAAGCGCGAAATCTGTCTTCCCTACGCTTACTAGGAACCGTGGGCGAACCAATTAACCCAGAAGCTTGGATGTGGTATCACAGAGTCATTGGTGGTGAACGCTGTCCGATTGTTGATACTTGGTGGCAAACGGAAACTGGCGGTATCATGATTACACCATTACCAGGGGCAATTTCTACCAAACCCGGTTCCGCAACTCGTCCCTTCCCTGGAATCTTAGCTGATGTGGTGGATTTAGAAGGCAACTCTGTGGGTGACAATGAAGGCGGTTATTTGGTGGTGCGGTATCCTTGGCCTGGTATGATGCGAACAGTATACGGCGATCCAGACCGCTTCCGTCGCACTTACTGGGAACACATTCCCCCCAAAGATGGGCAGTATGTCTACTTTGCCGGAGATGGAGCAAGACGCGATGAAGATGGTTACTTCTGGGTGATGGGTCGTGTCGATGATGTGATTAATGTGTCAGGTCACCGTCTTGGTACAATGGAAGTTGAATCGGCTCTTGTGTCTCATCCTGCAGTTGCTGAAGCTGCAGTAGTAGGTAAGCCGGATGAACTCAAAGGAGAAGACATCGTTGCTTTTGTAACTTTAGAGGGTGGTCAAAACCCCAGTGAAGAACTGAGTAAAGAACTCAAGCAACACGTTGTCAAAGAAATTGGGCGATCGCCGTCCGGGAGAAATTCGCTTTACCGATGCTTTGCCCAAAACTCGTTCTGGTAAGATTATGCGGCGCTTGCTGCGGAATTTGGCTGCTGGACAAGAAGTCTCAGGTGATACGTCTACTTTAGAAGATAGGGGCGTATTGGATAAGCTGCGCCAAGGTGCTTGATAGGAACGACCCCGCCGCCGCAAAGGCGCACGGGGTCATTTATCTAAAATTTAGTATCACAAGGTGGAATCGTGAATAAGAAGGTCTTTGAGGACACCTTCACAAGCATCGACAAGTAAGTCAATCACAAGATTAAATCCCTGTGTACCACCATAGTATGGATCTGGAACTTCCTTGAGGTTGTGCCTAAAGCAAAAGTCACATATTAAACGTACTTTGTGGTGATATTTTCCTGTTGGATCAACACAGAGGATGTCCTGATAATTTTCTTGATCCATCGCCAAAATCAAATCAAAGTTTTCAAAGTCAGATTTTTGAAATTGGCGTGCTTGACCACGTAATTTAATTTGCAGCTTTTGTAGCGCAGCAGAACTCATGCGTGAGTCGGGTGGGCTACCGATGTGATAGCTTGATGTCCCAGCTGAATCACAAACAATGCGTTCACTCAATCCAGCTTGCTCGATCAGATAATTCATTATATTTTCTGCCGCTGGCGAGCGACAGATATTCCCTAGGCAGACAAACAGCAGCTTGTAAGGCATAAATATTGACTGTGCTTTGTCATTGGTTTTATACCAATGACAAATAACTCATGACTAACGACTAAAATCCTGGAAGCTCTAGCCCACTGGTCAATTCTTCCATGCGTTCACGCATTGTTGTAGTAGATTTGTTGTAAGCGTCTTTCATTGCTGCTGCTACGAGATCAGAAAGGACATCTGCTCCTTCCTGTAACGCGTCTGGAGAGATTTCCACTCGCTTAGGTTCTTGGTTCCCGCTAACAATGACCTTGACCATACCACCGCCAGCCTCTCCTTCAATCTCCATTTGCTCTAATTCTTCTTGGAGCCGCTTTGCGCCCTCTTGAACTTGCTGCGCTTTTTTAAACGCATCAGCCAGTTCTTTCATTTTTCCTAAGCCAAAGCCAAATCCCTGTCCTTTTCCTGTCATAAATCTACTGTCCAAGTGTGCTTTGAATGACAAATCAAATTCAATTATAGATGTGGCGAGTCAAATGCCTGCCTTTTACCCACTCTTAATTTACTTAGGGGAGTTCATGAATACTTGCAAAAATTTAGCGTATAAAAGTTTTAGCTATGAAACTTTTTAAATTGACCTAGCATAGAAACGATATCATTTTTTGGTGAGACAGTAATATATCTGTCGTTATATATGGATAATAAATATAACAGCTTAACTGATAACTAGGTAATATCCAGATTTTTTCAACTCAGATTCGATTTCATGGACTTCCAGAAAATATTGTAATAAATTATACAGCTACCTCTCATAATATCAGAGTCGTCAGTTGATAGTGAGTTTAACTTGTTAATCTTAAAGAGGGATTTAAGATTATTTTTATAAATCAACTATTAGATAGCTATCAACTGGTAATCCTGTCATAGTATGAAACATAGAAGTACTATTCTTACCTGTGTTTACTTATAGTGCTAACAAAAGCAAACTCAAAAGTAAAAAATGCTAGGGGTGTACTATCCATGCCCTTAACGATCCTCATAGTGGATGATGACCTGGGCACTCGTTTGTCTATCAGCGATTATCTTGAACTATCTGGCTACTCAGTCATTACAGCAGATGATGGTCAAGAGGCTTTGGCAATGGTGGAGGAGTATCATCCTGATTTAATAGTCACTGACATCATCATGCCACGAATGAATGGATATGACTTAGTCAGACGGGTGCGTCAACAACCGGGGTTCCGGTTGTTACCTGTTATACTGCTAACAGCCAGAACCAAGACTCAGGAAAGAATCCTAGGCTATCAGTCAGGATGTGATTTATACTTGCCCAAACCTTTTGAACTAGAAGAATTGGCAGCAGCAATTCGCAATCTTTTAGAGCGATCGCAAATTATTCAATCACAGTATGGTTCTTCTCATCTAGAAAATTTGGGGACTCACACTCCTAAATCGCTGGACACCCATCACTCTGATTTAACTGATATTCAAAAATCCCAGATGCTCTGTGAGTTAACCTCAAGAGAGCAGCAAGTCTTAGAACTTTTAACTCATGGTCTTTCTAATGCTGAAATGGGTCAGCAGTTATATCTGAGTCCAAGGACTGTAGAAAAGCATGTTAGTAGTTTATTAAGAAAAACTTTTACTAGTAACCGAGCAGAATTAGTGCGTTTTGCGATTAAGCATGGTCTGGTAGAATAACTAATGACACTGAAGCATGCATAATATCTTTGGATTCCAATGCAGCTGCAACTCGTAAAATCCATGCTTCATGATACGGTGCAGCTATCAACTGCACGCCTAAAGGTAAAGTATTCGGGCGCTGAATCGGAACTGATAAAACAGGTAAGCCGATGAAAGAGAATGGCTGAGTATATAACCCTAGATGAGGACGGACGAGAATTTCTTCTCCATCTAAAGTCATGGTTTGTTGACCAATGAATGGTGCAGAAATTGGTGTAGTTGGAGCAAGAATGACATCTACCTTTTGAAAGATTTCTCGGACTTTATCTCTGTACCATCTTCTAAAGCGCTGTGCTTGAATGTACCAGCTAGTAGGTATCAAAGCACCAGCGAGAAAGCGATCGCGTGTTGCTGGATCAAAATCTTGGGGACGCGAACGTAGTTTCTCCAAATGCAAATTTGCTCCCTCGCAAGCTGTGATCACAAACGCTGCTGCATGGGCGCGATGCGCTTCGGGTATTGTGACATACTTGGTTACACCCAAAGCATCAGCAACCTTTTGTACTGCTTCTAATGCTTCAGGACTCGCCCCTTTTTCAAAATAATCATCTGCAATGGCAATTCGTAAATCATGAATATCTTGATTTAATACTGGTAAACACGGTTCAGGAGGACGTTTTGTACAAACTGGGTCTTTCTCATCTTCTCCTTGAAGGACATCAAATGCTGTCGCAATATCCCGCACCGAACGCGCAAATGGTCCAACATGGTCTAAACTGCTGGAGAATAATGCTACCCCAGCACGCGACAACCGTCCATAAGTTGGTTTGAAACCAAAAACACCACACAAAGCCGCAGGTACGCGAATAGAACCATTCGTATCAGAACCCAGCGTCAGAGGAACCAAACCAGCGGCGATCGCCGCCGCCGAACCACCCGATGAACCACCAGCTATCCGCTTAAAATCATGTGGATTACGGGTCGCACCATAATGAAAGTTTTCCGTCACAAATCCGTAGGCGTACTCATCCATATTCAAAGCGCCTACGAGTACCGCACCAGCTTGTTTTAACTTGGCGATCGCCGTTGCATCTTGAGTTGCTGGAAGGTTTTCGGCGTTGATTTTTGCACCCGCAAGAGTCGTTAATCCTGCGATATCGAAAAGATTTTTGACCGCGAAAGGGACACCAGCCAAAGAACCAGGATCATGACCTTGAGCAATTTCTCTATCAATTCTTTCTGCTTGTGCCAAAGCGGTTTCAGCAGTTATGTTTGTAAAACAATTGAGTTCATTATCCCTCGCCGCAATTCTTTGTAAAGCAGCTTTTGTGACCTCCACTGCACTGACTTTACCTTCTCGTATAGTAGTGGCGATCGCCACTGCATCAGCTTGTTCTAAATTCATGGCTCAAAAACAGGCGCAGCTTCAATTGTCTCAGGTAAAGGAAACTCATTCACAACTTGGGCAATAACCTTAATTCTCTCAAAATTCGCCACCACCCCATCTCTATACTCATCCCTCAACTGTAAATCCAACAACAAAGCCATCAAATCCACATACTCACCCACATTCAACTCCTTACCTTCCATCTTCTCCTCTCTTCCTTAGCGTCCTTCGCGTCCTTCGCGGTTTATTATATTCAAATATTTTTTGGCAATATAAACAAGCCATCTTCACCTGGTTCAAAGTCGATAACCTTAAATACAGCATCAATATTCAAAGCACCATAAATATGAGGAAATAGTTCTCCCTCGACACCTTCATAGCGAATTGCAGCGTACACTTTATCAGAATTGATGCACAGAAGCACCAATCCTTTTTGATTGGGAAAAAATCTATTTGCGACTTTAATGATTTGTTTTGAGCTTGAACAGTGGATAAAACCTTCAGAATTGAGAGTATCACTTTGATATGTTCCAAGGAGTTTGGTTTGCTCCCATTGTTCTCGCTGAGTAATGTGTAGGATAGTGGTCATTCGCCTCTTGTTTAAATGACATGGTTAATATAGTACTCCTTTAACTTTGAAGAAAACTTCCTTATAGATTAGTCATAAAAATTACATCCTAATTTTAGGGGCTTGCGACCTCAACTCAGCAACCTTACTCCCAAATTTTGACTTCAAACTCCAAAGCCATTCTAGTTCGGTGAGTTATGAGTACTTTTTCGGTCATAAAAACAACATGGACTTGAAAAATGGTAACATGAACTGAATACAGGCTTGATGTCATACACTTTTTCTGTTCTTTCTGTAATTAATTCGTGAATGGAGAGCGGCCTGAAACTAGTTTCTTTCTTAAAGAATCTCATGAAAAGTGCTACTCAATTGTTAGCTCAACCGTGGAAGAAGGAATTTCTAGAACCATGTTCTGAATCAGATATTTACTACTGTTTTCGACTTTTATTAGGCAGAAACCCCAGTAGTCAAGAGTGGGAAGGTCATAAGTCTCTTGTGGGTAATAGCCTTAAAGATGTTGTTTCTACTTATTTATCGTCTTTAGAATTTAAGAATCGGTCGCTAACTGTATTGTCTCTCAGTGAAAACCAAGCGTGGGAGAAGGAATTTCCAGAACCTTGTTCTGAATCAGATATTTACTACTGCTTTCGACTTTTATTAGGCAGAAACCCCAGTAGTCAAGAATGGGAAGGTCATAAGTCTCTTGTGGGTAATAACCTTAAAGATGTTGTTTCTACTTATTTGTCATCTTTAGAATTTAACAATCGTTCGCTAACTGTATTATCTATCAGTGAAAACCAAGCTTGGGAGAAGGAATTTCCAGAACCTTGTTCTGAATCAGATATTTACTACTGCTTTCGACTTTTATTAGGCAGAAACCCCAGTAGTCAAGAGTGGGAAGGTCATAAGTCTCTTGTAGGTAATAACCTTAAAGACGTTGTTTCTACTTATTTGTCATCTTTAGAATTTAAGAAGCGTGGATTAACGGTACTATCTGACACAGAGCATTTATTAGTACAAATTGATGATAGTTACAAAATGTATGTTTCTACTTCTGACATAGCAGTTGGTATGCATATCGCTGGACAAAAAATATATGAACCTCATGTCACTGAAGCTATAAAAAATAAATTAATATCAGGTATGTTCTTTGTAGATATTGGTGCAAATATAGGTTATTTTACTTTACTGGCATCTCATTTAGTCGGAGAGAATGGGAAAGTTTTTGCTTTTGAACCTTTTCAATATAATTTAAAGCTTTTGTATATGAATGTAAAAATAAATCAATTTGACAATATATCTATTTATCCTTTTGCTGTTTCCGATAAAGAAGCATTGATTGCTTACGATAATATGGCAACGAACGGAGTTATTTCCAATTTAGATGCTCATTTAGATTCTGTATTATCAACAACTCTAGTCTATTCTGTTAAACTTGACGATGTACTCAGAAACATCCCAAGAGTAGATGTTATAAAAATTGATGTGGAAGGTGCAGAGTATTTAGCATTAAGTGGTGGTAGAACTATTCTAAACAAATACAGACCGACTATATTTAGCGAATTTTCACCCCCGGCATTGGAAGCGACTTCAAACATGACAGCAGAGGATTATTTACATCTTTTGTTAATTGACAATAATTATTCAATTTCGGTATTAAACAAAAGCGGTGATGTCATTGACTGCAAGAATGATATTAACAAAGTCATTCAATGCTTTAAGGATACAGCTTCTGATCACATAGATATTGTTGCATATCCCATAAGTCCTTAAACGATATTGCATATATAGCAATCCGGTTTGATTTCTGAACTTACTCGTAGAGGCAGGAAACAGGGAACACCAAAGAATAGTAATCCTATTATTACAAAATTTGGTGTAGCAGTTCATGAACGACGACTTGTAAATTCCAGAATGCAATAGCAGCAATGATTGGATTGGAAACACTAACGACGACTCAGTTATCAGCTTGGGTGCGACAAGCCAAAGCCTTGACACATCAAGGACAAGTTGCTGAGCGTATTCCTCAATTAGCTTTAGCTAATCCCCATTTATTTGCAGTTCACATCTGCTGTAGTTCAAAAAAAACTTATAGCCAAGGCGATACGGATTGTGTTTTCTCCCTCATGAGCGCGATTAAGCCGTTTTTGCTTTTGTATCTGCTAGAACAAGTAGGCGCAGAGACAGTTTTTCAGTGGGTTGGGATTTCACCATCGGATGCTCCCTTCAATTCCCTGGAGCAACTGATCGCTGATAATGGACGACCCCGCAATCCTATGATTAATAGTGGGGCAATTACTCTTGCTGATAAGTTACCAGGAAAAAATGCTGGCGATCGCCATACACGCTTGTGTCAATGGCTCAATCAACTAGCTCTTTGTCATCTAAAGTTAGATGAAGTGATGCTCGCTTCTGTGCGCTCAACCGGCTCGCAAGCGAATCGAGCCATTACGCAATATCTTACGCAAGCAGGGTATGTAAAAAATCCAGAGATAGCTCTTGACACATATGAGAAAATATGCTGTTTCTCTGGTCAAGTAGAAGATTTAGCCCGTTTGGGTTTGCTTTTGGCTTGTGAAAGTGAATTTATCAAACCGCAACATCGTCGTATTGTCAACTCACTCATGTTAACCTGTGGGTTATACAAAGCTTCTTCTCAGTATGCTTTAAGGATTGGTTTGCCAATGAAATCGGGTATTAGTGGCGCACTACTAGCGATAGTACCAAGTCAAGGGACAGTTGCTGGCTACAGTCCTGCTTTGGATAATATAGGTAATCCTGTAGGGGCGATCGCCTTTGTTGAGGCTTTATCCCAAGGGTTACAGTTGAGTATTTTTGGTTAGCAGTCGAAAGTCTTTAATGGTTGACAAGTCCATTTTTATGTATATACATATTTTATGTATGAATCAAATTTAGAATTCCATCTTAGCAAGGTTAGCCTTATTCCTACAAGCTGCATGGGAATGCATATTCGTCGAGCGTCGCGGATTGTGACGCAAATTTATGATGCAGCACTGCGTCCGGTGGGATTGGTGTTAAACCAATTTACGCTATTGGTAGCGATTCACTTAATGGAATCAGCGCCCGTTACTCGCTTGGCTCAAGAACTTTGTACAGATCAGACGACCATTACCCGAAATCTCAAAGTGCTCGAAAAACGGGGACTGGTCGTCATTGAACCCGGTGATGATCGGCGAGTCAGACTTGTGTCACTCACCCCTGAAGGTCTTGCGCTGTTAGCCCAAGCCTTACCGCTGTGGGAGCAAGCTCAAACAGACGTGCAAGCGCGATTTGGACAACAGCGATGGCAAGAGTTACTTTCGCTGCTGTCAGATACCCAAGTCTTGGCGGATACACCCTAAAAATTTTTCCAAAAACATGTATATACATTTAAAAATCATTTTGGAGGACAACATGCCTAAATTTGACGACCATCCAACCGTGAAATGGTGGCGCGAGCAGATGACTCAGGAAAACCGTACAACTAGTATTCCAGTACTCGATACAGATTGGCTGCGGAAACTGTGTTTAGACGCTGGTGCTGATGATGTCGGATTTGTGGAACTGGAACGACCTGCCCTTGCCAATCAGCAACAAGACATTCTAGCAGCGTTTCCAAGCACCAAAACACTGATTAGCTTTGTCTGTCGTATGAATCGGGACAATGTCCGTACGCCTGCTCGCTCTATTGCTAATCTGGAATTTCATGCGACTTCCGACCACACGAATGACGTAGCACGGAGCATCGTGAAAACGCTCGAAGAGATTGGGGTGCGAGCAATGAATCCATCGGCGGGGTTCCCAATGGAAATGGAGCGATTTCCGGGCAAGGTGTGGGTGGTGTCACATAAACCCGTTGCTGTGGCGGCGGGATTGGGACACATGGGCGTTCATCGCAATGTGATTCATCCCAAATTTGGCAACTTCATTTTGCTCGGAACCATTCTAGTTGATGCTCAGGTGAGCGAGTACACCTACCCTATCGACTACAACCCTTGCTTGGAGTGCAAGCTATGTGTAGCAGCTTGTCCGGTTGGAGCAATTGGTGCTGATGGTCACTTCGATTTCTCAGCGTGCTACACTCACAACTATCGCGAGTTTATGGGCGGGTTTACCGATTGGGCAGAAGCGATCGCCGACAGTAAAAATGCGCGCGACTATCGCTCCTCAGTGAATGATTCTGAATCCGCGTCCATGTGGCAGAGTCTATCGTTCAAATCCAATTACAAAGCCGCTTACTGTATCGCTGCGTGTCCAGCTGGCGAAGATGTGATTGCGCCGTTTTTGACCAACCGCAAAGAATTTCTTCACGAGGTTGTCAAACCTTTGCAGGAAAAGCGAGAAACGATTTACGTCGTCCCAGGGTCAGACGCTGAGGCTTACGTTGCTCGACGTTTTCCCCATAAAACGGTGAAGCGTGTGGGTAATGGCATTCGTCCTCAATCTATACAAGGCTTTCTATTTGGCTTGCCCTTGCTGTTTCAGCGCCAGCAATCCAAAGGGCTAGATGCAGTGTACCACTTTACGTTCACTGGTTCTCAAAAGCGCACAGCAACACTCACCATTCGCAATCAAACAATTCAAGTGGAAGAGGGTCACATAGGAGCAGCAAATTTCGTGCTTACTGCTGACAGCGACACTTGGCTTCGGTTTCTCGCAAAAGAGCAGAACCTCATTTGGGCAATCCTTCGACGCAAGATTCGCGTAAAAGGCTCACTCAAATTTCTTCAAGCATTTGCTAAGTGTTTTCCCAGTTAATTGATTTTCTTGCTCAATTTGGCACTCATTAATTTAAGGACACTTCAATGGAAAGAACACGACTGAGCTTGTTTTACTTGGCTGGCTATCTGATCCCAAGCGGCGTCATGCTATTGTTTGCACCACGCTTTGCTCTAAAACTTATGTTATCCAATAGCGATTATGGAGACGTATTTCCGCGTACTGCGGGTATGTTAGTGATTGGATTAGGAATCATGATTGTGCAAATGATTCGGCTGCGTCTCAGTGCGCTTTATTCCACAACATTAATTGTGCGGAGCTTTTTCTTTGTGTGTTTAATCAGTTTCTATATATTCAATCATGACCCCTTCTTCTTGGTATTACTCGTTATTCTCAGCATTGGAATTGGATTAACCGCTACCAGCTACATTCTCGACAAGCGTTTGGCATTAAAAGCAACTCAACAGTCATGACAGCGCTTTGAGGTGTGCTGGCAAAGGTTTAAGTAAAGTGTTGGTACTTCACTAGAATCAACCCAAAGAAATGGTCGAAAAAGAGTGCGATCGCCCTAAAGAGCGATCGCACTCCTCAAACCATGTCAAATTTTCATGATTCAAATCTAGTTCTGCTACTGCTGATTACTGTACCTTTTGGATTTCCTCGCTTGACTGTTGGGGTTTAGGTGTCGTTTCTGGTTCTCCAAATGATGGAGGCTCAATAACGTTTGGTGGAGTTTGCGGCAAGGTAGGAGATGGCGCAGCACTTGGATACTGACGGCGGTTAAAATATCATTTTAGAAAAGGTTTTTCTGGCTGAGGAGCGATTTTTTGAGGTAATGTTGTTTCTGCTTCTGGCGTAACCTCTGATTTGGGTTCTGCTATAGTTTCTGCTTGAGGTGCAGCAGATTCTGGTACAGGAGATTCAATAATCTCTGGTAGGGTAGGAGCTAAGCCAGGGGTTGGTTCAGCAGTCGTTTGTGGAGTTGGTATCCTGTCTGCCCGATGATTGAAATAGCGACCGAATCCCCGTTTTTCTTCTGGCTGAGGAGCCACTGTTTCTGGTACAGGCGTTGATTCCGCTTCTGGTGTCACTTCTGGTTGTGATTCTGCTGCGGTTTTTGGTTGAGGAGTTTCAATAACCTCTGGTACGGTAGGACGTAAGCCAGGAGTTGTTTCAACTGGTGCTTCCGGACGCTGGAACCGATTGAAAAAGTCACCTGATTTTGGTTTTTCTGGCTGTATTGGAGGTGCTTGCTGAGGTTCAGATTGAGATTGCTGAGGTATTTCTTTAACGCTGGGCGTTGAGGTTGGGGTCGGTATAGGTTCAGAAACGGGCTGCGTTTCTTCTTTGGGTTGTGTTTGAGGTGTTTTTTCAACACTGGGCGTTGAAGTTGGAGTGGGTGTGGGTTCAGCAGTTGGAATTTTGGCAGTATAATTTGGGTCTACAATGCTGCGAACTTGATCTGCTGATAGTTCTCCTCTAATGATCTTAGATAAAGTGTCGTTCCCTTTGGGTTCATAGGTAATAAGTCTAACTGTACTATTGAAGACATTTTTCACTGGGTTTCCTTGTTCATCAAGAAACTCAAGTTTTACCCAATTTTTACCTGGCTTAAAGCCTTTGAGGTAAATGGCTTGCCAGCGGTCTAAAACAAAGCTTTCATCATTAATTGTGCAGCGAATGCGCCAATCTGCTATCTCGTCATCAGGGTTTTCTTCGGCAACAAGGTGCAGTGGAGCGTTAGTCAGGTAAAAGTCTAATAAAATTGGTTCTGCACCGTAGCTGCCTTTGGGACGACTGTATGTTAACAATGGCTTGGCTGAATCGGGGTTGTTATCATCAGTTTTAGTGACGATGTGAAATGTTGTCTGGGCGTAAGCACCTTCATTTTTAAAGCTTTCATGCCAAGGGCGAGAAGCAAAGACACGTAAAGTATGGGTCCCTGGGGACAAGTCTGGCAAAACCAGAGGATTATTTAGGTTATATACGGCTATGTAAGGTTCGTTGTCGAGAATGACGTGTAAATGAGGACCAAGCTCCAGTTCTGGATCTTGATATATGGGTAAGTCTTTAACCTGAAAGCGAACGCTCACTGTGTCGTCTCGGAGGATTTCATCCTGTTTAGGAGTCACTATTGTTACTTGTGGCTGATAAACTTCCAAGGCTGAACGCAGTTCTTGGATTGTTGTTGGAGGGGAAACTTCTGAGATTTGCTTTGAAAGTTGAGCTTTTGAGTGCAAGCCGTCATACGGTTCTTGGCTGACGGCTTTCTCTCCACAACTGGTTACACTTAATACTAGTAATGACGCTATCAGTAATCTGAGGATAGCAGTTGCGGTCTTTTGCCACAAGTTCATGCTTTCCACCCAGTAAGACTCCTAACTACAACTGAACTGAATAATTTTGGCTCAAACTGTCCACTGGACACTATAGCCCAAAAGAAGAATTCTTCGTAGAATTATTGTCTCTGTTGGCAAAATGTCATTTTTTTTACATTAAGATTTAAATTTATTTCATTAACATTTAACTATCTGTAGTAAGAGTAGAAAATTTTCTGCATAATATTAAGTGATATTAAATATAAGCAGCAAATGCTGAAAAAACAGCTTTTTGTGGTATTAAAATATAAAATTTATCAATTGTTACCCTTTGTAAAATAAATGAAGAAACTATTGACTTTTTGTCCAGTAGTTTTCCTGTAAAAGGCAGATTAGGCAATTGATTTCAGTATTTTGAATTATTGTTAAAATCTCTCTGACTGTGTACAAGATAAGCCTTTATAATTCAACAGAAACCAATCTCCACAATAAGGTCTTCGCCGCTGCTCCAGTCATCTGTTGCTGGAGGACGCGATCAAGGTTAACTAAAGCCATGAAGATACTATGTGGTATTCAATGATTCCTCAATCCTTTTAAAGAGAGGAGGTCGAATGACGATTAGTCCTCCAGAGCGAGAGGAGAAAAAGGCAAAAGTGATAGTCGATAACGATCCGGTTCCAACCACATTTGAACCGTGGGGAAAACCAGGACATTTCGACAAAAGCTTAGCCAGAGGTCCCAAAACCACAACATGGATTTGGAACCTACACGCGCTCGCCCACGACTTTGATACACACACAAGCGATTTAGAAGATATATCCCGCAAAATATTTGCAGCACACTTCGGTCACTTAGCCGTAGTGGCGATTTGGCTCAGCGGGATGATATTCCATGGCGCTCGTTTTTCCAACTACGAAGCTTGGCTGAGCGACCCCCTCAATATCAAGCCAAGTGCTCAAGTTGTTTGGCCAATCGTTGGTCAAGGCATTTTGAATGGAGATGTCGGCGGCGGTTTTCACGGTATTCAAATCACCTCCGGCTGGTTCCAAATTTGGCGTGGTTGGGGTATTACCAACTCGTTCCAACTGTACTGCACTGCCATTGGTGGTCTGGTATTAGCAGGCTTGTTCTTGTTTGCCGGCTGGTTCCACTACCATAAGCGCGCTCCCAAGTTGGAATGGTTCCAAAATGCAGAGTCCATGCTGAATCACCACCTGCAAGTATTGCTGGGTTGTGGTTCATTGGGCTGGGCAGGACACCTCATCCACGTATCCGCGCCAACAAACAAGCTGTTGGATGCGGGAGTGGCTGTTAAAGATATACCGTTGCCCCACGAGTTCATTTTGAACAAAGACTTGTTGACCGAGCTGTATCCCAGCTTTGCCAACGGTATAGCACCTTTCTTCACCTTGAACTGGGGTGTTTATTCAGACTTCCTGACTTTCAAGGGAGGTCTCAACCCAGTCACAGGTGGCTTGTGGCTCACAGACAATGCCCATCACCACTTGGCGATCGCGGTATTGTTCATCATCGCTGGTCACATGTACCGCAGCAACTGGGGTATTGGTCACAGCATCAAAGAGATCCTGGAAAACCACAAAGGTCCCTTCACTGGTGAAGGTCACAAAGGTCTCTATGAGAACATGACCACATCCTGGCATGCTCAGTTGGCAACTAACCTTGCCTTCTTAGGTTCGCTGACTATCATCATCGCCCACCACATGTACGCGATGCCTCCGTATCCGTACTTGGCAACAGATTATGCCACCCAACTCTGCATCTTCACTCACCATATGTGGATTGGTGGCTTCCTGATTGTTGGTGGAGCTGCTCACGCAGCAATCTTCATGGTGCGAGATTACGATCCAGTGATCAACCAAAATAACGTGCTGGATCGGGTCATTCGTCACAGAGATGCAATTGTCTCTCATCTGAACTGGGTATGTATGTTCCTAGGCTTCCACAGCTTTGGACTGTATATCCACAATGACACCATGCGTGCCTTGGGTCGTCCCCAAGATATGTTCTCTGATACCGCAATTCAGCTGCAACCAGTATTTGCTCAGTGGATACAAAACGTACACACTGCAGCAGCAGGTACAACTGCACCCAATGCACTAGAACCTGTGAGCTACGCCTTTGGCGGCGGTGTTCTGGCTGTAGGCGGCAAAGTGGCAATGATGCCCATTGCACTAGGTACGGCGGACTTCTTGGTTCACCATATTCACGCCTTCACGATTCACGTCACCGTTCTGATTCTGGTCAAGGGTTTCCTGTTTGCCCGTAGCTCTCGTCTGGTTCCAGACAAGATGAACCTAGGATTCCGATTCCCCTGCGATGGTCCTGGTCGTGGCGGTACCTGTCAGGTATCTGGTTGGGACCACGTATTCCTTGGTTTGTTCTGGATGTATAACTCCATCTCCATTGTGATTTTCCACTTCAGCTGGAAGATGCAATCGGATGTCTGGGGAACTGTAGACGCCAATGGCGTTGTGTCTCACATCACTGGTGGTAACTTTGCCCAAAGCGCTCTCACAATCAACGGCTGGTTGCGCGACTTCTTGTGGGCACAAGCAACACAAGTGCTTAATTCCTATGGCAGTGCGCTGTCAGCTTATGGTTTGCTCTTCTTAGGAGCTCACTTTATCTGGGCATTCAGCTTAATGTTCCTGTTCAGCGGTCGTGGCTACTGGCAAGAACTCATTGAGTCGATTGTTTGGGCACATAATAAACTGAAAGTAGCACCAGCAATTCAACCCCGCGCTCTTAGCATTATTCAGGGTCGGGCTGTTGGTGTGGCTCACTACCTCTTGGGAGGAATCGCTACCACCTGGGCATTCTTCCACGCACGAATCATTTCACTGGGCTAAAAATCAGCTCTTACGAGTGATGAGTTTTGAGTTTTGAGTTCTGAATAAAAACTCAGGACTTAGAACTCAGAACTCAAAATCTAAGAACCTGATGGCTGAAGGTCAGAGAACTTATCAAAACCTATGGCAACAAAATTTCCAAAATTTAGCCAGGATCTCGCACAGGACCCGACGACGCGTCGGATCTGGTATGCGATGGCTATGGGAAATGATTTTGAAAGCCACGATGGCATGACAGAGGAAAATCTTTACCAAAAGATTTTTGCGACTCATTTCGGTCATCTGGCAATCATCTTCCTATGGGCATCGAGCCTGCTGTTCCATGTCGCCTGGCAAGGTAACTTTGAACAGTGGATTAAAGATCCTCTTCATATCCGTCCGATCGCTCATGCAATATGGGACCCGCACTTTGGGAAACCAGCGATAGAAGCTTTTACCCAAGGCGGCGCGAGCTATCCAGTCAACATCACCTACTCCGGCATCTACCATTGGTGGTACACCATTGGTATGCGGACGAACAATGACCTGTATGTGGGTTCAGTGTTCCTCCTGCTGTTGGCATCATTATTCCTGTTTGCTGGCTGGTTGCACTTGCAACCCAAATACCGTCCGAGCTTGGTTTGGTTTAAGAGTGCAGAACCACGTCTGAACCACCACCTAGCAGGTCTGTTTGGTGTGAGTTCTTTGGCTTGGGCAGGTCACTTAATTCACGTAGCAATTCCCGAATCTCGTGGACAGCATGTGGGTTGGGATAACTTCCTAATCACTCTGCCCCACCCAGATGGTTTGGTACCATTCTTTACTGGGAACTGGGGTGCTTACGCTGCGAACCCGGACACAGCAAACCATGTGTTCGGTACTTCCCAAGGTTCAGGAACTGCAATTCTGACGTTTTTGGGTGGTTTCCATCCTCAAACTGAGGCGCTGTGGCTGACAGATATAGCTCACCACCACTTGGCGATCGCTGTTATCTTCATTATTGCCGGTCATATGTACCGGACCAACTTCGGGATAGGTCACTCTCTCAAAGAGGCATTGAATGCTAAGACGTTCTTTGGTATTCCTGTTGAGGGTCCATTCAACATGCCTCACCAAGGCATCTACGATACCTACAACAACTCGCTTCATTTCCAATTGGGTTGGCACCTAGCTTGCTTAGGGGTAGTAACCTCCTGGGTGGCACAGCATATGTACTCAATGCCATCTTACGCATTCATTGCGAAGGACTACACAACCCAAGCAGCTTTGTACACGCATCACCAGTACATTGCGATTTTCTTGATGCTGGGAGCTTTTGCTCACGGGGCAATCTTCTGGGTACGTGATTACGACCCAGTACAAAACAAGGGTAACGTACTAGACCGTGTACTGAAGCATAAAGAAGCAATTATCTCCCACCTGAGTTGGGTATCGCTGTTCTTAGGCTTCCACACCCTAGGTCTGTACGTCCATAACGACGTAGTGGTTGCTTTTGGAACACCTGAAAAGCAAATCCTGATTGAGCCTGTGTTTGCTCAGTTCATTCAGGCTTCTCACGGAAAAGTGCTGTACGGCTTGAACACCTTGCTGTCTAATCCTGACAGTATTGCTTCCAATACTGGTGCTTTTTGGTTACCAGGGTGGCTGGATGCGATTAATGCAGGTACCAACTCGTTGTTCTTAACCATTGGTCCTGGCGACTTCTTAGTTCACCACGCGATCGCCCTGGCTCTCCACACCACTACCCTGGTATTGGTAAAAGGTGCTTTAGATGCGCGTGGTTCCAAGCTGATGCCCGATAAAAAGGACTTCGGTTACTCCTTCCCTTGCGATGGTCCGGGTCGTGGCGGTACTTGCGACATCTCCGCTTGGGACGCCTTCTACCTGGCTGCATTCTGGGCACTCAACACCGTTGGTTGGGTCACCTTCTATTGGCACTGGAAGCACCTGTGTATTTGGCAAGGTAACGTCGCACAGTTCAACGAGTCTTCTACATATCTGATGGGCTGGTTCCGTGATTACCTGTGGGCGAACTCCGCTCAGTTAATCAATGGTTACAACCCCTATGGTATGAATAACTTGTCTGTCTGGGCTTGGATGTTCCTGTTTGGACACCTGGTTTGGGCAACTGGTTTCATGTTCCTCATCTCTTGGAGAGGTTACTGGCAAGAGTTGATTGAAACTCTGGTTTGGGCACATGAGCGTACTCCTTTAGCGAACCTGATTCGCTGGAAAGACAAGCCTGTTGCTCTGTCCATTGTTCAAGCTCGTCTGGTCGGCTTAACTCACTTCGCTGTGGGCTACGTCTTGACCTACGCTGCATTCCTCATTGCTTCCACTGCTGGTAAGTTTGGTTGAATCGGCTCTTAGTCGTAAGTCACTCATGAGAATCCCCTGCCGCAAGGTGGGGGTTTTGATTATCACGTTTGCCTTGTTTTGTCAATTTATCTTTTGCTCGACCTTTGGTAGTTAGTCATTAGTAGTTAATGATATATTTTGACGACCAACAACTAAACAATTCTCTATTTTATGAGTGCAGAAATTATTTGTGTTGGAACCGAACTCCTGTTAGGAGATATCCTCAACAGTAATGCTCAATATTTGGCGCAGCAATTAGCTCAGTTAGGTATTCCCCATTACTATCAAACTGTAGTCGGAGATAACCCAACAAGGTTAAAACAGGTTATAGAAATTGCGAGTCAAAGAGCGCAAATTTTGATTTTTACTGGAGGTCTCGGTCCTACACCAGATGACCTGACTTGTGAAACCATTGCTGATTTTTTCGGTGCTCCTTTAGTAGAACGTCCAGAGATTATTGAAGATATTACCAAGAAATATGTTCAACGCGGTCGGGTTATGACGCCCAGCAACCGCAAACAAGCTTTGATACCCCAAGGTGCAGAAGTTTTACCAAACCCCACAGGAACAGCGCCCGGTATTATTTGGCACCCCCGTCCAGGATTAACGATTTTCACCTTTCCTGGTGTACCAAGTGAAATGTATCGGATGTGGGAGGAAACTGCTGTACCTTATCTCAAAAGTCAAGGTTGGGGCAAAGAAATTATTTATAGTCGGATGTTAAAGTTTTGGGGTATTGCGGAATCGGCATTAGCAGAAAAGGTTGCAGCTTATCTCAACTTACCCAACCCAACAGTCGCACCTTATTCCAGTAGAGGAGAAGTCAAATTACGAGTTTCTGCCAAAGCTGCATCCCTTGCACAAGCACAGGATTTGATTGCACCCATTGAGAAACAGATTAAAGAAATAGCGGGATTAGATTATTATGGTGCAGATAATGACACCCTTGCCTCAGTCGTAGGTGAGTTGTTGCGTGCTGCAGGGCAAACCCTTTCTGTGGCAGAATCTTGCACTGGTGGCGGACTGGGGCAAATGTTAACAGAGATTTCTGGAAGTTCTGATGACTTCTGGGGTGGGGTCATTGCTTATGATAACTCGGTAAAAGTAAACCTACTGGGTGTTAACTCCGAAGATTTAGCAAAGCACGGGGCGGTCAGTCCTATTGTTGCAGAACAAATGGCTGCGGGAGTGCAATCGCGTCTTTCAACTACTTGGGGACTAAGTATCACTGGTATTGCTGGACCAACAGGTGGTACGGAGACTAAACCTGTTGGTTTGGTTTATATCGGGTTAGCTGGACCAAATGGAGAAGTGAAAAGTTTTGAATATGGTTTTGGTACGACGCGAGGTCGGTCTTTAATTCGCCACGTTAGTGCTTGTACCGCATTGGATAACCTGCGAAGGAAGTTGTTGAATCAATGATTCTTCTGTAAAAAACTGGGTCTACACAAACAAAGCCCGCGCAAGCGGGCTACAAATAAAAAGCATGAAACATTGAATTTGGGATAAGAGATAAGCTGTTCCACATTTAATTTGCATTTGAAACCGCAGAGGCGCAGAGGAGCCAGTGCGTTGCGGTGAACCAGCCCTGCAGGCGGGTTTCCCGCCGTAGGGGACTGTGTTAGCGCAGCGTGACCGGAGGTCATCCCCGGAGGGAGCCAGTACTGCAGTCCTTGTTT
>JAAUSC010000234.1 GCA_012031965.1 Scytonema sp. RU_4_4 | reverse complement strand
CTTAAGGTGTATACTAGCTTTCAAACTATAGAGTTTTCATGGTTCGGCGCCTTTGGCTCCGCCTTTGTTTGGCGTCCGCTCTTCAGGCACTTATTTAATATAGCTACCCCGCACTCGATTGTCAACTATTCCAAGAAAAATTTTTAGAAAATTTTTGAGAGTGCTTAAAACTGCTCGCTGTGACGAGTTTGGGCAAAAATGGGAGATGCACTCTCAGTAACAAAGGAAGAGTACTTGTGAATTTTCAGTCAGTCATAGCTATATTGCATAAGTTTTGGAGCGATCACGGATGTCTTATTGCTCAACCCTACGATATTGAAAAGGGAGCAGGAACTAAAAATCCTCACACTTTTTTAAGAGCGCTGGGACCAGAACCGTGGGCTGTCGCTTATGTTGAACCATGTCGCCGTCCTACCGATGGACGTTACGGCGAAAACCCAAATCGCTTCCAACACTATTACCAGTACCAAGTGCTGATTAAACCTTCGCCAGATAATATCCAAGAAATTTATCTCGATTCCTTAAGAGCTTTGGGAATTCGTCCTGAAGACCACGATATCCGGTTTGTAGAGGATAATTGGGAAGATGCAACGGTGGGAGCTTGGGGGACTGGCTGGGAGGTATGGTTAGATGGGATGGAAATCACTCAATTTACCTACTTCCAGCAATGTGGAGGACTCGATTGTCGTCCAGTGTCTATTGAAATGACTTATGGCTTGGAGAGATTGACGATGTATCTCCAGGGAGTAGAAGCAATGACCAAGATTCAATGGATGGACAACATTACATATGGAGATGTTCACCTCCAAGGAGAGATTGAACAGTGTGTTTACAACTTTGAAGCCTCTAATCCGGAAATGCTGCTTACATTATTCAACATGTACGAGCAAGAAGCGCAGCAATTGACTGAACGAGGACTGGTGTTACCCAGCTTGGATTATGTCTTAAAGTGTTCGCACACTTTTAATTTGCTAGATGCTAGAGGAGTCATTTCTGTTACCGAGCGAACCCGTTACATTGCAAGAATTCGACATTTAGCGCGCAAGGTCGCGCAATTATATGTGGAACAACGAGAAAAGCTGGGTTTTCCACTTTTAAATAAGCCAGCTAATTGAGTGCATAGTAACTGCAAAAGTGCCCTCACTCCAAAAAGGGTGAGGTCGTCATATGTACTGTTAGTTGTTAACGGTGTCATTTGTTTGAGTGGATTTGCAGGTAATAAAGCTGCTTTACGCATAGTTCATGCCTATTTGGGTAGCACAGCACTTTGTATCCTGTTTCTGCACGCTGTGTTGGGTTTGAAATTAGGTATGAGTTTTTAATAGACCTATTGCCAAAATTGTGATGCACTTGCAGACTGGAAATCTAGGGCTGTACAAATAGAGGTTATTTCGTAGGCTCAAAATATGTAGTTTGCTTGCGTGGACTATGTTTTCTGGGCATCTCGCCTATAGTATAGCTACAAATTCTATTTGCCAAGTATTTCTGTAAAAACTCTGATGATTCAGGCAAGTGGTGTCATAATCTGTTTTGGCTATATTCTGGGGTTGCTATTTACAGCAGTTCCGTGGGGTGGCTGTTGGGTATTGGGTTTAGGCGTAGTAGGAGCTATTTTTTTTGGAAGACGACGTCCTAATATACGCAAACACCTACAGAAAAAGGATAACTCCCAAGCAAAGACTAAGACAGCGCCACCATTACCGCAAACGACTCCTGATGCTAGAGTGTGGCTTGTTGCTGGTGTAGTGGGATTATTGGCTAGTTTATACTTTCAATCGCAAGTTCCAGTACCAGAAGCCAACGATATCAGTAAATTCGTCCTGTCAGAAAATACCAACAATCAAGAACAACTTTTTATCGTTCGCGGTAAGGTACTTAGTAAACCCCGTATGACTCGCAGTCAGCGTGGACAATTGTGGTTAGAAGCAACTCAGCTTGATGAGGTGAAAAATGAGAATGGTCCGGCGGGTGTAAGTAAAGGAGTCACAGGAAAGTTATATGTGACTGTACCTTTACTCCAAGCGACTGGGTTACATCCCAGTCAACAAATTTCGGTGACTGGCGTTTTGTACAAACCAAAACCACCATTAAATCCAGGTGCTTTCGATTTTCAAAAATTTCTCCAGCAAGAAGGTGCGTTTGCTGGTATGAGTGGACGACAAGTCAATATTCTCGATGAAGGAAGAAAATGGGGATGGTGGAAAGTTCGGGAAGAAATTGTGCGATCGCAAGTTCGTTGGTTAGGTATTCCGAATGGTCCTCTTGTCAGTGCAATGGTTTTGGGTAGCAAAGTCGTTGATTTACCTTACGAAACCCAAGATCGTTTTGTACAGGTAGGATTAGCTCATGCTTTAGCAGCATCGGGGTTTCAAACATCGTTAATTTTGGGTGTCGTCCTGGGGTTCACATCAAAGGCGACAAAAAGAATCCAAATTATACTTGGCAGTATAGCTCTCCTGCTTTTCCTAGCTCTGACAGGTTTACAACCATCGGTACTTAGATCTGTCATTATGGGATTTGCGGCACTCATTGCAATAGGACTAAGGCGCAAAGTCAAACAGTTAGGATCATTACTGGTTGCAGCCGTGCTACTGTTACTTTTTAATCCTCTATGGATTTGGGATTTAGGATTTCAACTTAGTTTTCTGGCAACACTAGGGTTAATTGTGACAGTACCTCCAATCACAAAACGTTTGGATTGGTTACCACCAATGATTACATCCTTAATTGCAGTTCCATTAGCGGCTGCAATTTGGACGTTACCTCTTTTATTGTATGTCTTTAGTGTCGTAGCAATTTACACTCTACCAGTAAACATTTTCTCCACACCATTAATTTCTGTCATCAGTATTGGTGGAATGATAAGCGCGCTAGTCAGCTTAATTTTACCTGACGCAGGAAGCACCTTGGCTCATCTGTTATATCATCCAACCCATTGGCTGCTAAAGCTAGTAGAATTTTTTGCGGGCTTACCAGGAAGTACAGTTGCTCTAGGTAGCATATCCTTTAGTCAGATGCTGGCAATATACATACTGATTATCTTGGCATGGGTGGTGCGTTGGTGGCAAAAGCGGTGGTGGTTTGCTGGCATAGTTGCATTGAGTTTAGTTTTTATCCCTGTTTGGCATTCTGCAAACACCTTGTTTCGGGTCACAGTGTTAGCAGCTGGCGAGAAACCAGTCTTAGTCATTCAAGACAAAGGAAAGGTCACACTCATAAATAGTGGAGATGAAGGTACGGGACGCTTCACAATACTGCCGTTTTTACAACAGCAAGCTGTTAATAAAATTGATTGGGCAATTGCTTCTGATTTTCCACACAATGGCGATAATGCTTGGTTAGAAGTGTTGCAACGTTTGCCGATTGGAATTTTCTATGACTATTCTCCCATATCTGAAAATGGTATAACCAGTCAAGTCATTCAAAAGGAAGTGCAAAAGAGTAAGGGAATTTACCAAGCCTTGTCGGTTGGTCAAACTATCAGCGCTGGTTCGGTAGTCGCGCAATTCATCAACAACCAATTGCCTATCTTGCAGTTGCAAGTTTTAGGGCAAAATTGGTTGTTAGTGGGTGAGATCAAAACAACTGAACTGCTCGAGCTAGTGAATACTAAAGGTTTACTGCGTCCGCAAGTGTTATGGTGTCCTGGTCAGTCTTTAAAAGAGTTAGTTTCTGCCTTACAACCACAAGTGGCGATCGCAACCAGCACCAATGTTGACCAAAAAACGCTATCTGAATTGAGCCAAAGTCAGACAAAACTATTCTTGACAGGTAGAGATGGGGCTATCCAGTGGACACCCAACGGACAGTTTGAGATATTTATCCAAGCAGTTAGTTGAGAACAAAATATGAGATCATCTTGTTTAAAAACCTCCAAGAGGGATTCTCATGCAGGTACTTGAATGCTTTGGCTACCCGCAAGCCCAAATGCGGTGTGAATGACTTGCAACGCCTTAACACCTTCTTCTTGCGCCACAACACAGCTAATCTTAATTTCCGAAGTCGCAATCATTTGGATATTAATTTGGTGCTGCGATAGCGCTTCAAACATGGTAGCCGCAATACCTGGTTGTCCCACCATACCTGCTCCCACAATACTGACTTTGGCGATCGCACTATCTAACACCACTTCACCCCATCCATATTCTGCTGCTGCTTGCTGGAGCATTTTTTGTGCGGCTTGTGCATCTATCCTGGTAACAGTGAAGGCTATATCTCTTGTAGGAATTCCATTCATCATATGACAGCGCTGGGACTGAATGATCATGTCTACGCTGATGTTGTGTTGCGCCAACAGTCCAAATAGCTTCGCCGCCGTTCCTGGACGATCTTGTACTTGGCGAATTGCTAAACGCGCTTGCTTCATATCTAGGGCGACACCTCTTACGGGAGGATGGGGGAATGGGGAGAAGGGTACAAAAGATGAGGAGGATGAGGAGGATTTCACTCCTTGATCTGGCTCACCTTCTTTTACTTCTATTTCAAAGGCGGTACGCAGAGAAGCAATAGCGCGATCGCAATCTGCATTATCAATCACGCAACTCACTTTGATTTCGCTAGTAGAAATCATTTGGATGTTGACTCCAGCTTCTGCTAGGGTAGCAAACATCTTTGCCGCAACACCAGGACGTCCTATCATCCCTGCACCTGCAATGCTGACTTTGGCAATATTCTGCTGTACCATCACTTCAGCTTCTTCATTTTCTGCAGCCTTTTGACTACGAAGAACAGGAGCAATGGCTACTGCTACAGCTTCCGCCTTTTTTAAAATTGGTGTCATCACTGTAAAAGCAATATCATTTGTATTACCTTCATGAATTGATTGAATAATCAAATCTACATCTACATCTTGACGAGCAATTTCTCCAAATAACCGTGCTGCTACACCTGGTTTATCTGGAACACGCAACATTGACACTTTCGCTTGATTGATATCAAATTCAATATCATCTACTGAACGAGCAATTTCCAAATCAACAAGTGAGCGCGGACGTGGTTGTGGTGAAACCACCCAAGTTCCAGGATCATCTGTCCAACTAGAGCGTACCACTAAAGGAACGCCGTAGTTCCGAGCGATTTCCACGGCACGAGGATGCAATACCTTTGCCCCCAGGCTTGCGAGTTCCAGCATTTCATTAGAGGTAATTTCATCCATCAGTTGTGCTTCTGGAACCAAACGGGGGTCTGTCGTTAAAATTCCTGGCACATCGGTATAAATTTCACAAAAATCTGCTCGTAATGCAGCTGCCAAAGCAACTGCTGAGGTATCTGAGCCACCACGTCCCAATGTCGTAATTTCTAATTCCTCTGTTCTGGTAATACCTTGAAAACCAGCCACAACAACAACTTTGTTTTGATTTAGATGTCGCTTAATACGTTCTGTTTCAATATGTAAAATTCGCGCTCTAGTATGTTCTGCTTCGGTAACAATTCCTACTTGTGCTCCTGTCAAAGAAATAGCTGGCTGTCCAAATTCTTGCAAAGCCATACTTACTATGGCAATGGATACTTGCTCACCTGTGGAAAGCAACATATCCATTTCCCGGCTGTTAGGATTTTTTGAGATTTCGTATGCTAGCTTAACAAGTCCATCAGTGGTTTTCCCCATCGCGGAAACCACGACAACAACAGAGTTTCCTGCTTTGATAGTTTTGCACACGCGCTGTGCAACAGCTTGAATGCGTTCGACTGAACCGACAGATGTACCACCGTATTTTTGAACTATAAGTGCCATAACTTTTATGGTGTTGTTTACGCCTATGAAAATCAATGCCCGCGCTGAATCAGCAAGCCTTGACGGCACATTTGATTCCTCACAGGGATAAATACAGTACTACGGGCAGGTGATTCGGTAAGACTTTAATGATGTATCAAGCAGATTATACACTTTGGGAAGAATACAAAACACAGTCTAGGAGTGATATTGCTGTTTTCTGTGTTGGGGAGACGGTCAACCCAGTCTTCGACAATTTGGGTGATTGTTTTTTCCTTGCTTACTGCATATAATCGCAACTTATTTAATCTACGAGAAGACATTCTTAAACTTAATCTTAAATCTTTCATTTCATTGTCCCCGCCAGATACAGCCGTGATTCGTAGCGGCTCCCCTTGGGAGCTTCCTTAGAAACCCCACGATTTATCATGGGGAGAACAGATCCACCCAGAAAGGCGTCGCGGGGTTTCAACTGGGAGAATGGGCAGGCTTTATAAAAACGAGTACACAACTAGCCCCGCAGGGGGCGCTGCGCAAACGACGACAGATCCACAAGACAAAGCCTGCCCATTCAATGCGCCCAAGTGCGTCGCTGTATCTGGTACGTGTTATACCAAATCATAATGGATAGCCAGTAACCACCCACTATGTTAATATAAAAGAGTGTTGGCAAAGGCTAAAATCCTGGTCATCCATCTGTACCTAGACAACTAAAGATATGGGGTTGTATTGGGAAGTGCGATCTGAAATATGCTGTTTATCAGCTGACTACTGCCTCCAATACGTAAAATCTTTAAGGAACGTAGGTGAATGGTTTTTCAATCATTCAAGTCGGGAGGGACACGTGCCTGACTATAAACTGCGGTAATGGGAAAGAATTCGAGTACCACGAACGAATTTCTGGAAGGAGCAATCCGCCAGAAGCCTACACTTACTGCTTGCAGAAGTGTAGGAGTGTCACCCATTAAGTTCACGTATTCCTACAGGACAAGCAACATTTGTCCCTCCTAACCCACAATAACCATTGGGGTTTTTCGCCAGGTACTGCTGATGGTAGTCTTCAGCGTAATAGAATTCAGGAGCATCAAGAATTTCTGTGGTAATTTTCCCATAACCTGAAGCACTGAGAGCTTGCTGATAGGTGTCTTGCGATGCTTCTGCTAGCTTCTTTTGATTTTCTGAAAATACGTAAATTCCTGAACGGTACTGAGTACCCACATCATTACCCTGACGCATTCCTTGAGTGGGATCATGATTTTCCCAAAAGACTTTTAGTAACTCAGAATAACTAATCACCTTCGGGTCAAAGACGACTTGTACGACTTCATTGTGACCTGTACGTCCGCTACACACTTCTCTATAGGTCGGGTTGGGAGTGATGCCAGCAGCATAACCGACTGCTGTGCTGTAAACTCCTTGTAGTTGCCAGAATTTGCGTTCAGCACCCCAAAAGCACCCCATACCAAATATTGCGATTTCCATTCCTTCTGGATATGGGGGCTTGAGCGGATGACCGTTAACATAGTGACGGTCTGGTACTGGCATTTTTTCTGATCTTCCTGGCAAAGCTTCTTCAGGAGTCGGCAGGGTTGACTTTTTACCAAATCCAAATAGTACCATGGGTTTTTACTCTGGGTTTTTATGAAAATGTTCTTTACCTTACTTAATATTTTAATGTAATGTACGGAAGTCTCTCTCTGTCGCTCTTCAGGTTGTGGATAGCACGAGAAAAAGGGTGGGGATTTCCTCTTGTTCTACTCACTAAACTCCAGCAGGCTCAGAAACAACCGCGACACAAGCATGTACCAAAGGTAACAACGGACCTTGTTGCTCTTGCCCATTAACGGCTAAATCGCTATGACATAGATAGACTTTTTCAGATACGCGAGCAAGTAAATCTGTCAAAATTCTTCGTAGTCTTTGTTCTTCTGCCAATTTTTCATCTTCTACTGTCCAAGGTTCGCCCAGCCTTTCTTGAAGGAAGAATGATGCACCGAATAAAGTTGCTGCACCGCCTTTTGACCATAAGGGCGAACCTGCATCCAGCCAGAACTGCCAGCGGTGAAATTTTCTGCTAGAACGATATTGAAAGATAGTCGCCAATGTGACAGAGTTTGATTGAGGTCCTATGGGACGAATGGGGTATGGGTTGGCGGTAATGGTGCCACGTCGCAGCAGTTGTATAAACTCTGCTATCGTCGAATGAGGTGGAGTATCCTCCCTTTCCGTCCCCTCCGTTGCTGAGAGGGAAACAGAGGAAGTCCTGTGCAGTCTGGTATCAATTTCCCAGTAGTGCTGGGCTGTTTCCAGTAGTTCCCGCAGTACTGCTAATTGGTCATAGGTGAGATGACTTCCATTCCACAAGAAGCGCTGAATTGCTCTGTCTAAAAGAGAAATAGGACTAGGAATCAAGCGCATTTCCTGCTGCGTTCTTTGCGTTTCCAACCACTGCAATATTTGACTGTAAGCCGTGGTAGCTACGTAGCCTAGTCTATCCCAGCGGTCAAACGCTGTGACGGGAAGCAATTTGGGTTGTTCTGGATGGGGTACAAAGCAGTAGTCTGCTATCAAACCTGCTCGAACAGGGTCAATGTGAGAAGATGAGGACAAAATTCCCAGTTCCCCTACTTCCCCAGTTCCCCAGCTTTTTTGCTCCCCCAGCTCCTCTGCTCCCCCAGTTCCTCTGCTCAAGAGCTCCCCTGCTCCAGAAACTCCTTTGCTCAACACAACCAACATTTCTGCCACAGCATCCCGATCAATTAAGCGTCCCAAGCCAGGATAAACTAAGGCAAGAACGGTCAGCAATCCTCTGATGATAGGCGAACTGATTAAGGGGCGTTGATCGTTGAGAGGCTGTACTGAGATATTTTGCTTGGTCAGAATTTCTGTGAGGGTGTAACGGGCGATCGCATCCAAACCTGGTGCAATCACCGCTACTTCATTTGGCTGTATATCCTTGTGTTTAACAGCTTTAACAATCACCTCTGCAGTTTGCCGCAACAATTGGGCGCGGGAGGTCGTTTGAATGGACTGCACTGCCTCTGGTAAACTTAAAGGAATCATCTGTTCTGTCATGAGTTCCAACATCGGTGTTACTAAGCTATGTGCAGGGTATAGAAACAGAGGCTGAGTTAAAGTTTCTTGCTGGCAACGTGCTGATAATCCTTCCAAGTAGTTGGGGTCAGCTCCGAGTCCCAACCGCACCACACTATCAAAATTGTAGCTAAATGCTCCCACTGCACCGCTATCTAGAAGCAACTCAAACAGGTGACGTGATAGAGCAGGGTAATCTTGTACGTCATCAGCTAACACCGCTTGATAGCGTTTGGTAAGCTGTTGCTGATAAATTGGGTTTGGTAACAGGTATTTGCCGTAGACTTCGGTCATAATCCCATAGGTGAGAAATCCTCTCTCCAAACACCAGTTCCGCCAATTTCGTAGCAAAGATGTTGTGAGTTTGGGTTCTAAGTTTGTACCATTTTCTTGCTGAGTCATGGCACTTACCAAAACATCGTCAAATTTTTCACAAGCTACGCCACTATAAGCCCCTAATTGTAGTAGATCCAAGATGCGACGTACTAAGCGGTACTCATTCTCTCCCGCCCGACGCAAAGTTCCTTCATCCAATTGAGAACGCCAAAGCTTAGTTGCTAGTTCCTGCTCAGTTTCTGGACGTAGCCGTACTGGAAATTGCGCCTTTAACTTCAATAACTCAATGAGCAAAGGCCAAAATAAAATAACTTCATCCTGAATGAAACCCAAAGGGGTCTTGCAACGTACTGGATATTTTCCCTCAGTTGCTGTGACAATTTTATCTGCTAAATACTGACGATTTTCATTATTGGCAGCTAAAACTAAGACCCCTGGTTCTGTTTGATGAAGATATAGGCGTCTTGGTATATTCTCGCTATTTTTTCGCCCTTGGTTTTTCGTATAATATGATTCTTTGCTGTTCGTTTCACTCAATACCCAATTACAAAACTGTTTTATTAAACGAGTTGTCTTACCACTACGGCTAGGTCCTGTTATCCAAAGGGAATCATCATTCACAAACTATCTCCTTAGAGATTTGTTAAGATACTTCGTACGTTAACTTATGTTTAAGAGTCACAAAAGAATGCTGGATTATTACCAACAATGATTAGTTCTATTTTTCGCCAAAAAATATATCCTTTTTTACTAGCATCTTATAAATGGTACTTACGGACATCAGAGCGTTCTCTAGATGAGGCTTACAAAGCGGCATTACATATTAAGGCAATAGAAGATGAACATTTTAATGGTGACAAAATTGACTTGGATTCAAATCAGTATACCCGTAGTGTCATAGATTATTTTGAGTCAGATCTTAAAAAACAGTTAAAAATTATCCGAATGCGGCTAACAGAGTTTAAGGCAAGCCGTTTTTTTCTGAGTGAATCTAATCAAAAAGCGGCACAAGAATTAGGCATAGAATATCCACACCCTTCTTTGATTTTAGAAAAACTCAAATTCATTGATGACATCACAGCAAAATACACTAAAGTTGACAAGTTATATTCCAAAGATGCAATAGATAGAGACAACAATAGTTTAATAATAGTACAACCCCCAACTAATCAATTAAAACAACAAAATCTCTCGACTCAGAAATTAGAAAACAAAACAGATCAAAGTAAGGCAAATACGACGAGGGTATTACCCCGTTCAATTTTCAATACTTTTACTCGTCTGCAAGTTGAATTAGACCCCAA
>JAAUSC010000051.1 GCA_012031965.1 Scytonema sp. RU_4_4 | reverse complement strand
CCCCTGCCCCTTCGCCCCTTATCCCCACTCCGTGGGACCCCGAGTTCCCCAGAGGGGACCCCATCCAACCCCAACGCCAGATGCTCCACTTGGGGAAACCCCAAGACCGCACTGGCTCCTCCGTGGGGACCCCAAAGCCCCCCCGTTGTGGCGACTGCGGAGGGTTCCCCCCCGTTGTAGCACCTGCCGTGCAGATAATTGTCTGTTATGTCCGCGTCCGTCTGCGTGCATCTGCGGTTACAATTAATTCCTATCAGCACCAGCAAGGCGCTTTAGATACAACTGGACAATTCCATAAAGTAGGAGCGAGACACCTATAATACCAACAGGTAGCAAAAGCCAATTTTCTTGTAACAAGCGCGATATTTTACTCAAGAAGTTGGTATCTTCCACCCGAGATTTTGAAGAAGCACTACGGAAAAACTCTAGTTGATAAGCGTCTGCATCGTAGGGAGATGGATTATTCTTATCGCTGCCAATGAGCACCGTGTCCTGTTTTAATTGGAAGAACAACGGGTCTTGCTCGACCACTTGCCGAACTCGCTCTAAACCAGTTTCTGTCTGAGCTGTTAAAGCTAGAATGACACGCTCGTTGCTCCAAGGAGAGATAATTTGCTTAATCAAGCCTTGTGAATCCTGTGGAGTTTGAATCGTACCTTGAGCCGATACGCGGGAGAATGCTTGACTCAAATTAAAGCCAGTGGACTTAAAGACTTCCGGAAAAGGAAACTTATCCCGTGTACCAATTCCTACAAGATGCTCATTCTTGCGAACTGAGTCAGGGATTGATTCTGGCGTATACACCTGAAATTTGATAGCATCTGCTTGACTCAACCGTCCCAGGCGTTCGCTCAACGCGAGCAAGGTGAGTATATCTGTATTAGATGGGTTTTGTGGCAAGACGACCGCCATTTTAGATAAATCTTGAGGTGCTGCAAACGGAAAACCAGATTTCAACAATCCTAAATCTGGAAGTTGTACAGAAGTTTCCCGTTTTAAATCGAAGCTTGTGTCAGCATGAAGTGTACTTATTAATTGTTGGTCTGCTGCGCTAAGACATTTTTGTTTGTCAAACGGTTCTTTGGGATTCATCCGAAAGAATACTTGGAGTTGAGAGTTGGAGTGCAACAAACTTGCTGGTAAATCGACTTTCAAGGTTTTGCGAGTTTCTCCAGAATCTGAGGTCAGACGTGCCCCGCCAATGTATCTACCGTCGAGTAACACTTCAAGTGCAGACGTTCTCGGGTTCATCTGCGGACTATAACTGTAAACTAGGTTCATGGAACTGCCACGCACAAATCTGTCATCAGGTAAAGCGCGGAAATCGATTTCTACCGGCGGTGCTTCTGAACCACGTACAGTCACATCACCAAATGGTTCACCATTGAGTGGAGTCCTAATATCGCTGAGTCTAAAATTATTTTCTTCTGGAATATAAAGAGGCCATTGTCGAGGATCCGGTGCTGTCACATCTTTGACTTGATTAACAAAAATGACTGGACCTGTACCCATTTTTCGCAAGTCTGGCTGCACCAAAAACTGTACTGCTTTCGCTACACCCCTTGGACCATTACCAGTCGCAATTAAGACAGGAGTACCACCTTTTTCTTTAGTGTTCGTTGCAATTAATACCCCTGTATCTTCTGGTACGGGTCTTTGATTGATATCGAGAATTTCAGTACCTGTAATAGAAAGGGGTAATTTCAAAGAGGTTAAAGCTGGCTGTTCGCTGGGAGTTCCAATGATAACCAACCGCTGTTCAGGTTTCACACTCTTAATATCAGAAACCAAGCTTGTCTGTATTGGGCGAAAATCTGCTAGTCTACCAAATGCCGCCTGCAAACGAGCTGTTGCTGTCAGCCAATATTGACTCACCTGACTTGGTTGCACATAAACAATACTGTTTGTTTCTAAGCCAAGTTGATCCAAGAAAGGATAGGGATAGCGGCTAAAGTTAAGGGGAACTGGCTGCCGTTGGAAACCGAACATTAATTTAGAATCTGGCAGAATCTCCGTCCACAAACTGGGGTCATGAGGGTCAGTACATTGTTGTGAGGTATTTTGCTGAGCAACAAACTTGATTTCGTTGTAGTCCTGAAGCAACTTAGGGTTAATATTTATGCGTACCTCATTAATTTGGGACTGTTTACTGTTGAGTGGTACGCTGCCTACAGCAGTGTCATTGACCAATACCGTCAGGTTAGAACGATTGGCATAGAGTGATGGTGAGTGCTGAAACCGAATTAAAGCCTGAAGCTTTGCAACTTTCCAGCCACGAGGACGGTTAAAGCCAAGGCGACCTTCCCCATAGAGTCCTCGTAAGCGCATACGATTACCGACAATTGGACTGCGGTTAAATTCTAGGTTGTACGGTATCAGGTTCTTCGCTTCAGCAGCCTCTTGTTTGTCTTGTTTGTCTTGTTGATCTTCGCTTTCGTCTTCGCTGTCAGGTTTGGGTTGAGTTGCTTGAGCCAACAAGATAGTTTGCTGTTGCCCAGAATACTTTTGCCGCTGAGAAATTTCACGGAATTGTTGTGAGTTCTGGTGTGGCAAATCGTCTTTTTCATTACGAGCTTGAGCGCTTTGTAATGAATGGGGAACCAGTAACAAGCAGAAAGTAAAAATAATTGCTTTTGTACTGATTTTGGAAGGATGAAACAACGGCTTCATATGATGGTGTGATGACTAGAGATAGTGGGAAAAGTTTTGGTCTTGGGTTGTCATTTGTGTGAGTTTTTTTAGCGACATTTACCAATTGGATTTTTGTTATTTTTATAACTCAAAATTGAGCAGGATTATTGATTATTAAAAAAATAATCAATAAAAATCTTTTGCTACTTCGTTTTTAGGAGTTGCTGGGGAAGTACAGAGGGAGATAACATACCTAACCAAGCCAAATTCTGTGTATAATAAGCAGACTTATCATCCCAAACACCTTGTTTGTATTGAAGTAACATTTTTTTCTCAAGTAACTCCTTCGCTAGTCGTGGTTCTACGAACTCCCAAGCGGCGTAAAGCATAGCGTATTGCGCTGTCGCTTCATAATCGACTAATCCTTTGCCCTGTAGGTCGATGCGTGCTGGTAAACGCGATCGCTCGCGCCACTGCTGTTGCAGATATCTACTGTTTGTTTGGAGATAACGTCGCGCTTGTGGTGAATTGAACCACGCCACATCCAGCGACAAGCGCCACCAAACCCGATAAGCATCAAAGCCATACACAGTTTGAAGTTGGCTTGTCTGCGGTAAGGGTTGGTATTTTCCTGTTTTGGTATCTTGAGCTATCCAATCGCTAGGTAACCCGACGGCGGAAAGTGGTGCAGATTTTTCTAGGACTTCGTAGCTTGTGTTGACCAAGCTCAACCAATCATGTTGTGGATCAACTTGGGCAAATAGCCGAAAAGCATAGGGAGCAAAGTAAGAGGGGTTGAGGTAAATAGTAGAAGCATTCGGAACAAATGCCGCCGTTGGACCAGGTAGTAAATAGAGCTTACCCTCGTGTCCTACTATAGTCGAAAGGTTCCACAAATCTTGCAGTTTAGCTTTTGCCAAACTTAGGTATTCAGGACGATTCCAACGCCTTGAGGCAAGAATCAGGGCGGTAATCGCATCAATATCGCCATCACTAGCAAAGTTACTATCGATAGTACCCCAGTTCCCATCTGCATTTCGTCCCCATTTCCACGCCCACAAGTTGTCTGTCCGTTTGCCATTGACTTGTCGTTGGAGGTTATTTTCTCCCCAGTTCAACGTGAGAGCAAAAGTTGCAGGGTCATTTATCAGTACTGCTCGCAGCATGGCATATGCCTGACCTTCACTGGTAGAGCGATCGCCTGCTTCATAATCGATAACTCTGCCATCACCCTGAATAAATCTCCGCCGGTATACTTCCCAGCTTTCGGCCAGTAACTCCCGGTTAGGAACAGACTTAGGTAAAGCGGCGAGGTATTCTGAGCGACTTTCGCTACTCTTCAAAGGCATCGCTGTTGTCACCGGATTCCTGCCATCCGATACTTTTGTTTTGATAACTGAGTAACCTAAATTACAGGAATTGAGAACAATCATGCTAACAATAACTGTTAATTTCACTAGATGCCGCATTCTTTAAAGAGAGGACAAAGGGGGAGATGAGAGAGTTGGGGAAGATGAGGAAGCAAGAAAAGATAAGGGATTGAGATTCGCTCATTTTGAATGAGCAAATTTTGAATTGATTTGTCTCCCTCATTTCCCTCTGCGCTCATAGTTCTCCCAAGAGGGTTGAAAACCACGTCGTTGCAAGAAATCTTCTTGTATTTGCTGCCTCTGACGAGACACTTCAGCGTCGCTTGCGCCTTGGGAAATTTGTTCTAGTTCGAGTTGCTCAAGCTGTGTGAGTGCTGTTAGGGGCTGATCAGTAATAGCACTTAAACCAGCAAGGGCGCGACGTGCATCCTTATCTTGTGGCTTCTGTGCTACGACTTGAGAGTAAATTTGCTGTGCAGAATCAAAACGCCGCTGTTCAAAACGAATTCCCCCTAAAGCGGCAAGAGCATCTATATTATCTGGTTGTTGTGCCAAGATATTTTCATAAGCCTTGCCAGCCAAATCCAAATCACCAATCGCTCGTGCTAACTCTCCCTGCAACTGATATGTGTTTGCATCTTTAGGGAGGCGAGCAATCAACTGTTTCACTCTTGCTTGTGCTTCGGTAGGATTGCGTTTTGCGATGACTTGCACCAGACGCAGTTGCACTGGTAAGTAGCTTGGGTCAACTTGAACTAAATAATTATATAGAGGTGTACGTTGTGATTGAGCTGGCAATGTTCCTACTAAACTAAAAAGTTCTGGAGGTGCATTCGTCGCGGGTTGTGTGGCTAACCAATTGTTGAGAACTGCTTGAGCCTCTTGCTCAGAAATCTTCTTTGCTTGATAGGCGATACTAGTCCGTCCCAACTGAGTCGTCAAATTTTGCGGTTGACGGATGATCAATTGGTCATAAACTGCCAAAGCTTCATCAAACCGCCTTTGTTGTATTCGCACACCTGCCAGTCCACGTAAAGCACCATCTGTAATGTCATCACCTCCTGACTTAGCTGCTAAGACAGCTTGGAAACGTTGGGCGCTGGCTTCTAAGTTGCCTTCTCGCCGCTCAATTTCTGCTGCTAGCAACTGAGGTGCGAGACTTTTGGCTCCTTCAGGTGTTGCTGTGTAAGCAGCCAAAGCTTGTCTTGCGCCATTTGTGTCATTCAGTTGTAGATAAATCTGAGCTACCCGGAAATTTAAAATGGTACGTTTACCTTTGGTGAAAGAGTTTGATAAAAAGACAAAAGTTCTGGATCAGGGGCATCAACGTCTGATAAGGCAAGAGCTATCTGTTGCAATTGCACTGGATCTGAGGGTAAAAGGTTAACTTCAGCTACTAAACGCTTTTTTAAGTCATTTTTGGCAAGTTGTCCCAATTTATTCTCTAGGACTAACTGCCGCACCACCAAACTTTTATCATTCGGGAACTGTGGAGCCACCTGGCGATAAAGTTGAAGTGCTGTTTGCTCTTGTTGAGGTAAGCCAGTGAAAACATCAGCGGCTTCTCGCAACAAAACGGGCGAGGGGTTGGGAGAGTTGGCGATCGCCTGACGATATAAAGTCGCAACTTGCTGTGCTACGCCAGGGTTATTGCTATATGAGCGAATCTCATTGAGGGAACGTGCGAGAGCTAAATTCGCCTCTGGTCTATTTTGTATGGGCTCCAATACCGCAAAAGCTTGCTGTGACTGTTGATTGGCAACATACGCCTTAGCAAGTTCAGCACGCGTCTCAATGGCTAATTTGTCGAGACTCTTGGAACGCTGTAACTGTCCTTCCAAAACTTGTACTGCGGCTTGTGGATTACCTGTTTCTCGCAAAGTATTAGCGTAGGCGACTGCAGCAAATCCAGTGATGGGCTTACCACTCACTCGATAGCGGTCGAACAATTCTAAAGCTTTTTGGTAGTTGCGGCTATAACTGTAAGCTTGAGCAGCACCAAGAATCGCTTCTGAGGTAGGATTCTTTTCCAAGACTGTTTGATAGTCTGCAACCGACTCGCTCACCCTTCCTTGGTAGCTGTACAACAAAGCGCGGTAAGAACGAGCTTGTACGTCGTTGGGATTGACTTTTAACAAAGTATTGAGAGCTGCAATCCCCCGTACTTGCCATTCTGGGCGATAAGTGCCCATGATTCCAACAATTTTGAGCGCACTTTGGTTGTTGGGGTCTTGCGCTAGCACCTGTTGATAAGTCTCCCAAGCTTCGGTAATACGTCCAGCGCGGTTATAAGAAATTGCTAACCCTACCTTGGCTTGCAAAGATTGTGGATTTTGCTTTAATGCTTGCCCAAAGGCTTTGATCGCATCATTGACCCATCCTTTTTTAAGGAGATTGTAACCTCGTTGCGTCGCTGACGAAGACTTCTGTGCTTGGACAGGAGCACTGTTATTTAACAATGGGACATGAACTATGTCAGTCAAAAGAAAAAGTAAAGCAGTTACTAGAACAAGATTAGAAAAACTTTTCGTTCTGATATCTTTGACACTCGGTCCCTGTGTTGAGCAGGGATTGGTTTTGCCTTGATGTTTTTGACTCATTGAGATCCTCTCCCTCTTGGAGTCACATTAAAATCTGTCAGCACCCTAACACCGAGCACAGTTTCCTCAAAACCATCTCGTCCTTGAATCGTAAAACCTAACCGGAGATTGGGAAGGAATTTAAAATCGTAAAAAAGTTCTAACACATCTGGGTTATCTCCACGACGTAAGCTGTCGTTTGATAAAGCACGTCCGTAAGCTAAACCCAAGCGGTCATCTGGGGTAAACAAATCCAAAAAGCTGAGTCCAAATGAGTAGGTATCTGCCCCTTTGCCCAAATCGCGATTTTCGTAGCGCCCATAACGTCCAAAAAGACCTAATTTCAAGTTGGGAACAAAAACTTCAGCATTCAGACCGTATGCTTCTTCGCGGTCATCTTTTTGGGGTCCAAAGCTTGTACCTTCTGTATTCCTAGCAATCCCAAAGCTTTCAGGGAAAGTATCACGAATACCAGCATCGCGATCGCTCGCATAAGTCCCACGAATAATCGCATTCCCGTAACGTACAGCGACTTCTCCAGCAAATCCATCCAAAGTAAAGTCACTTATTTTATTGGACGACGAAAAAACTGCTGCTTTCGCTTCGATATTATCAGTTACACTCCAGTTCACAAGTAACCCAGTGCGAGAAGCAATTCCCGTTGCTGCTAACGCCGGGTTTGTCTGGAAAATCGAATTAAAAAATTGACTTGCGCCATCTTTAGCAAAGCTGTTCCGGTCAAAATAAGATGTCAAATCTATTTGACCCAAGATGAAACGCAGATTAGGCACTCCTCCTATGGAAGTTGCAAGATAAAGCTCGTTGATGTTCAAACCCTCTCCACGGGAGTCAACAAGAATGTTTTCTCCACTCACAAAATCTAAGGTTGCTCCAAACAAGAGTTGGGGACTGACTGGATACACTCCTGAAAGTCGCGCCCGTGCTGCAGAATCATCTCCTTGAGTGATGTAGACTCCTTGAACCTGTAAAGAGGGTTCTTGCAAAGCTGTGCTTCTTATAAAGGGGCGACTTCTATCCACTGGTTGTGGAGTATTTGATGCTGCTACCGACGATGGCGGTGTTGGAGCCGTGGGAATTGTGGGAGTTGTAGGAGCTTGGCTTTGTGCAGTTGGTGCTGTTTGGGGAACTGGTACCGAGGAGACAGCTTGACAATTCAGGAGTTGGTTAGAGGTTGAAGTGGGAGTTCCAAAGGCTGATGGAGATGTGACAACTTGGCAATTCAGGAGTTGATTGAAGGTTTGCGCAGGAGTGTTTGGAACCGATGACTGTGTTGTCGCTTGGCAGTTTAGGATTTGATTAAAGGTAGGTGCAGCGGTACCTGAAACTGGTGACGACGATACGACTTGACAGTTGAAAGCCTGGTTAGAAGTTTGTGTTGCAGGAGTACTTGGAACTGATGACTGCGTTATTGATTGAGCGTTGAGAAGTTGATTCGTTGGTACAACAGGAGTGTTATAAACCTGTGACTGTGTTCCTGTTTGAGAGTTGATGAGTGGATTGACTGTAGATGTAGGAGTTCCTGGAAGTGGTGGTAAAGGAGCTTGTTGTGCTTGAGGTTGAGAGTTGAGGAATTGATTAAAGGTCGGTGCAGATGGTGCTGTGAACTCTTGCGTAACTGTTGTACCACCAAGGGATGCTGGAAGCGGGGTGGCTTGGATGTTCGGTTGTCCTAGACTCGCTCCAGAAAATTGACTCATTTGTTCCTGGGCGTTTTGTGCGACCACGCTAGGGCGACGAGATGAAACCGATTTTGGAGGTGCTTTTGGAACTTTTCCAGGTATTTGTTGCTGGATAAAACCCCTCTCCAACTGTTTGATGTCATCTGCTGGTGTTTCTTGTGCGCTTTGGGACGAAGCTTTTCCTCCCGCTGCGACTACTACGCCAGTGACTTGACCTGAAACCCCAGGTGGTGGAGGTACTGTTTGGGACCTCGGTTTTTGTCGTTTACTGGGCACAGGTGATTTGGGGACTTGTAGTAATTCCCCTAACTGGACATTGCTTGAGTGTTGATCATGTGGATTTTGTTGAGCCAAACATGCATCATTCACTGCCATTATCCAAAAAATGGAGATTGAGGCAGTCCGAAGCAGAAGATAAGCCCTATTCCACTGTTTTGGCAGAGTAAATTTATAACAATCCAATACTGTGGGCTCCATTAGTCTAGCTGATAAACAACTAAGATTTTGTGTGAGTGAGATGTCGCCACTTTATCAAAAAGTGTGGGTATTTTAACGAAAATCTGTAAACTTTTTGATTGTTAATTTGCTTAGTCAAAAAGTGGTGAAACTTTTTATTGTTATAGCCTAAATATTAAAAAATAAGTGAAAATATAACCTATGTTGTTTCTCATTTGAAAAAATCCCTTATTTTCTATGATCAATCCAAATTTCACGCTAATTTGCCGATTTTTGAAAACTTTTTCGGCTAATACCACCCTGGTAGGTATTTCTTTACTGCTCCTAACAGTCAGTTCTGGCTGTAATAAAAAAGCACAAGAACAAGTGCAACTAGAAATCAAAAGCGTAGAACCCACAGGAAGTAATGGCGTATACAACGTCATCGGTAGTACGAATTTACCTGATTCAAGCCAAATTGCAGTAGCAGCAGTTCGCTACTTAGTTCCAATGGGAAAACAACAAGCAGGAGTTTTGAATGATGAAGCAAACAAGAATCGCTCAATTCTCGCTCGCCAAATTGTTGAAGTTAAGCAGGGACAATGGCAAGCAAACCTTAATATTTGGCAAGTCGCACCCGATGGTCGTTTTCAGGAAGCTTGGCAAGCTTATCAAACACAGATGAAAATACGTCCAGATAGCAACGTCACGTTCATTGCTACTTTTGAGCGTGCTGAGCAGTTAAAGAAATCAAACTTGCGGCTTGAAGGTAAACAGCTTCGCTTTACAAACGAAGGTGAACTTTATGTACAAGCACATCAAACTTCACCAATATCCCTACCTGTGGGGAAAACAACACCTCCTCTTGGAAAACCACAAGAATTGAACAATAACTTAGGATATTCGTCTGTGATCCAGATCAAAACACCAGTTTTAACTTCAAACACTTCCTTCTTACGATCAGCTAAATTCAGACAAACTAACGCACCCCTAAAACCTTCTGAATTTTTACGCTAATCAACGATATTTGGACAAATTAACACACCCTTAAGACTTTCTTGTCTTCCACGCTGAAAAAAAGCGCCTGACTTTCTCAATAACTTGACTTCATGAGCGTTTGGAGAGTCATTGTATATCCTAAATCTATCTGGCGCTTTTCCTTCAGCAATTTTTGTTGCTGTATAAGTTACACCACTCTCTTCTGGATGTATTCTTTCTAGCTCTTTGCAATTTAGTAAATCTATTTACTAATATCGCATGAAATTGATGACTTCAGTCAAGTATTTTCAGTGTACAAGCAATGAAATACGAAGGAAAATCATTAAAATTTTGGTAAACTAGGAAACTTCTTTTGACCTTGAATCTTACGCTGACTCAATAAATTACTTAGTCATATTTTTTATACACATAAATTAAGTATTATTGATTCGATAAATTTTAATGTTCCAAATTTGTTTCTGACAAATCTTAATTTAAGCAGATAACAATTTGAACAAATCTCTTAATTTAAAATAAAAAATAAAATTGCTTTATGAAACTTACTGACTATTCGGATGATAGGGGTATAGGCTACAAAAAATGCGACTTGTAAGCGTAACAGCTTAGAGGGTGTTTATGAATAAATTATTAAGTAGGGGAGGCAAAGGCGCGCTTGTGGATGTTCCTCCCGTTTCATTGAAACCGGAAAAATCTGCTTACTCCTAAGCCCTGCGGGCACGCTACGCGAACAAAGACGCGCAAGGGACGCCGGAAACCGCTCCTGAGGGGACTCGCTCACCACCAAGGATGAAAGTATTATTTTTTCTGTTAAGCGTTAAGCGTTCCCTACTTTCAAGACAGTCCTGATGAAAAAACTTTCACCCTCCGGGGATGTCCTCCGGACACGCTGCGCTAACGGCAGTTCCTCATGGGGGAAACCCCCTCTGAGCGACTGCCTCACCGCCATGTATGAAAATCTGGCTTTCCCCTACACCCCCACCCCTACGGGGAAGTCAAAAATCAAAAATCAAAAGTCAAAAATAAAGAACACTGTCACTTTTGAACGCCCTATGGCTGACGCCACGCCTTACGGCTATCGGGGAAGACCTCCGGTCTCGCTGCGCGTTCCGCCAGTCGCCTACGGAGGAGCCAGTGCGGTCTTGGGGAGCCAGTGCGTTGCGGAGGTTCCCTCCGTTGTAGCACCTGGCGTGTCTCCCCAAGTAGAGCATCTGGCGTTGGAGACCCTCCTGCAGCGCTGGTCTCACCAGGTGCTACCCTTACGGGAAGCCGCTACGCGTCTACAAGTCGGGAAACCCGGACGCCAGAACAAGCGTGAGGGAAACAAGGACTGCAGTACTGGCTCCCCAACGCACTGGCTCCTTTTGACTTGATACTTTTGACTTGTTTTGCCCTTACACCCACTTTCAAGTCAGTCAATCACGAGAAAATCTCACTAACCTTGCTATGAAAAAGGTTTCTTCACGAATGAGTTCTGGAGCGCGTAGCGGGGCGTTTGCGTAGCGCCCCCTTAGGGGCTAGCCCGTTCTGAGTTCTGGAGCGCGGAGCGGGACGCAGTCCGTTCTGGAGCGCGTAGCGGGGCGCAGCCCGTTCTATTTTCAAGCTAGAAGGGAAGAGGGTTTCAATGATTGAGTCGCTCAAAATAATATGCGCTCTTAAAGCGCAACAGCTTATTTGGTGAAATTTTTCGCGCTTTCTCTAAAACTTGCAACAATGATGCTATATTAGTAAGTCTAGTAGTGTGTTTATGTATTAATAGTCTTTTTGGAACTGACTGTGGCGAATACAAAGTCTGCTCTCAAGCGCGCCGAAATCGCAGAACGTAACCGACTGCGTAACAAATCGTATAAATCGGCAGTGAAGACCCTGATGAAAAAATATTTCGTTGCTGTAGAAGCATACGCAGCTAATCAAAGCCCAGAATCGAAGCAAGAAGTCCTTGCTCGGATGTCGGAGGCTTACAGCAAAATCGACAGAGCCGTAAAAAGGGGTATACTTCATCCTAACAATGGAGCCAGGAAAAAGTCAAAATTGGCTCAAAGGCTAAAAGCGCATACACAACCAGCAGCAACTGCACAGTAGTCGATAGTCTTTAGTCTTTGATCCCAACTAAGGACTAAGGACTAAGGGCAAAAGACAAAGGATGAGCAATGCAGCTGATAGACACTCACGTTCACATCAACTTTGACGTTTTCCAGTCAGATTTAGAAGCAGTGCGATCGCGCTGGCAACAAGCAGGCGTCGTCCATCTAGTACACTCCTGTGTAGAACCATCCGAGTTTAAGAGCATTCAAGCTCTGGCTCACCGTTTTCCCGAAATAAGCTTTGCTGTAGGATTACATCCTTTAGATGCAGCAAAATGGCATGAACAAACAGCAAATGAAATCGTTTCTTTAGCTGGTTGTGACTCTAAAGTTGTAGCGATAGGGGAAACGGGGCTGGATTTTTACAAAGCAGATAACTACGAACAACAGCGCAAAGTCTTTGAGACACAATTGGCGATCGCCACTGAACTCAACAAACCCGTGATTATCCACTGTCGTGATGCAGCACGAGAGGTCAAAGAAATCCTGGAAAAATGGAAAAACCTCAAAGGAGAAAGTGTGCGCGGTGTCATGCACTGTTGGGGTGGAAGTCCAGAAGAAACCCAATGGTTTATGGACTTGGACTTCTACATTAGCTTTAGCGGAACAGTGACATTTAAAAACGCCAAACAAATTCAAGAATCAGCCGCGATGGTGAGGAGCGATCGCTTGTTAATTGAAACAGATTGTCCTTTTCTGTCACCAGTCCCGAAACGAGGCGAACGGCGCAACGAACCTGCATACGTTCTTTACGTAGCCGAACAAATCGCCAGAGTGCGGGGAGAAACTGTTGATGCGATCGCAACTCTCACCACCCAAAATGCCTGTGAATTGTTTGGTTTAACAATATAGAACATCTCCCCTAGTGCAGAAACTAATCAAATGAAAAACTCAAACTCTAGGAGGACTAAAATATGCTAAGATTATCTCCTCCAAAACAGACTTGTGTAAGCCATAATGGTTAAAGAAGCAACTATTGAATTCTGACACTTGAGTAAAGCTAACAAATTGACCATCCTCGTATCTCTACAATCGGATGCTCTTATTCCATGACCACTATAACTTTGTGCTAAAGGTCATCTAGACCTATTCTCTAAACAGTAGTTTCATATTTTACCTATAGAGAATTGTTAAACAAATTACCTTGTGATCACCACCCACCAAAACCAGCCATCCATACACAGAGTCGGCTCAGGGGATTATTCTCCCCTGAGCATAAGGATATTATCCCTCTGAGTTGAAACTCTAGTGTTTGAATTCAGTATATTTTCGTACAAACAAAAACAGAGTGAAATTGCGTACGTGTAACGCGCTTTTTTGAGGGGGGAAGTGAGAAAAACAAAACAGACAAACAAAAAGTTATACCATTTTATTTCGGTAAAGAAGTCAAGATCTGGTAGAAATTGGCAGCATTTGGTTCCAAAATGGGTAATTACCCCCTTGCCAAAATCCTTATTTCCAGCTTTAATTGCTCCGTTTGCCCACACCTGCTCGTGAGTAGGCGGTGTAAGGAGAAGTTCCCACACACCATTTAAGTTTAACTAGGTTGACAAAGGTAGAGGCATGACAAACGAAACAATTATGGAACCCGCCTTTTTGTTGCCCGACTTGATAGAAATCCAACGTTCCAGCTTTCGTTGGTTTCTAGAAGAAGGACTGATAGAAGAACTTAACTCCTTTAGTCCTATCACAGATTACACTGGCAAACTCGAGCTGCACTTTTTGGGTCACAATTACAGACTCAAAGAGCCAAAGTACTGTGTAGACGAAGCAAAACGGCGGGATAGTACCTACGCGGTACAAATGTATGTCCCCACTCGTTTGATTAATAAAGAAACTGGAGAAATCAAAGAACAAGAAGTTTTTATTGGGGATCTGCCTCTGATGACTGACCGAGGCACGTTTATCATTAACGGTGCCGAGCGGGTGATTGTCAACCAGATAGTGCGATCGCCAGGAGTATACTACAAATCAGAAATTGACAAAAACGGGCGGCGTACCTATTCAGCGAGCTTAATTCCCAACCGAGGGGCGTGGCTGAAATTTGAAACAGACCGTAACGACTTGGTTTGGGTCCGTATTGACAAGACCCGCAAACTGTCGGCGCAAGTCCTCCTTAAGGCTCTTGGGTTGTCAGACAACGAAATCTTTGACGCTTTACGCCACCCAGAATACTTTCAAAAAACCATTGAAAAAGAAGGGCAATTTTCCGAAGAAGAAGCCCTGATGGAGTTGTATCGCAAGCTACGTCCAGGGGAACCACCCACAGTATTGGGAGGACAACAACTTCTGGACTCGCGCTTCTTCGACCCCAAACGCTACGACCTTGGTCGTGTCGGACGTTACAAGCTCAACAAGAAACTGCGCTTGCAAGTGGCAGAAACAATGCGCGTCCTGACTCCCCAAGACATTTTGGCAGCAGTGGATTACCTGATTAACCTTGAGTTTGATATTGGTAACACTGACGACATCGACCACTTAGGCAACCGCCGAGTCAGAAGCGTGGGCGAATTGCTGCAAAATCAGGTACGAGTTGGTTTAAACCGCTTGGAACGCATCATTCGGGAAAGAATGACCGTATCTGATGCGGAAGTACTGACCCCTGCTTCTCTGGTCAACCCTAAACCCTTAGTCGCAGCCATCAAAGAGTTCTTTGGGTCTAGCCAATTGTCACAGTTCATGGACCAGACAAATCCTCTGGCAGAACTGACCCACAAACGCCGTTTATCAGCACTTGGTCCTGGAGGTCTAACCCGCGAACGTGCAGGATTTGCAGTACGGGATATTCACCCATCCCACTACGGACGCATTTGCCCTGTGGAAACTCCAGAAGGTCCCAATGCAGGTTTGATTGGTTCCTTGGCAACTCATGCCCGCGTGAATCTGTACGGCTTCTTGGAAACCCCCTACCGACCTGTCGAAAACGGACGCGTGCGGCTTGACTTACCACCTGTGTACATGACCGCAGATGAAGAAGATGACCTGCGGGTTGCGGCTGGCGACTTACCCGTTGATGAAAATAGTGACATCATCGGACCGCAAGTGACGGTACGCTATCGCCAGGAATTCTCCACAACGACGCCAGAGCAGGTGGATTACGTGGCAGTCTCCCCGGTACAAATTGTATCTGTTGCTACCAGCATGATTCCATTTTTGGAGCATGACGACGCTAACCGCGCCCTGATGGGATCGAATATGCAACGGCAAGCAGTCCCCCTGCTCAAACCAGAGCGTCCTTTGGTGGGAACAGGCTTAGAAGCTCAAGCAGCAAGAGACTCCGGTATGGTAGTTGTATCGCGTACCGACGGAGATGTGACATACGTAGACGCAACAGAAATTCGCGTGCGTCCACGGACACTTCCCTCAGCAGACGGAAACAAATCCAATCCGGCAGAAATTAGATACCCCATTTCCAAATACCATCGCTCCAACCAAGATACCTGTCTCAACCAAAAACCCTTGGTGTACATGAATGAGCGCGTTGTCGCCGGTCAAGTGCTCGCGGATGGTTCTTCCACAGAAGGAGGCGAACTAGCACTGGGGCAAAACATCGTCGTCGCCTATATGCCTTGGGAAGGGTACAACTACGAAGACGCAATTCTGATTTCGGAACGGCTGGTGCAAGATGATATTTACACCTCAATTCACATTGAAAAATATGAAATTGAGGCAAGACAAACCAAGCTGGGACCAGAAGAAATTACCAGAGAAATTCCCAACGTTGGGGAAGACGCCTTACGCCAGTTGGATGAACAGGGGATCATTCGTATTGGAGCATGGGTAGAATCTGGAGACATCCTAGTTGGAAAAGTGACACCGAAAGGTGAATCAGACCAGCCACCAGAAGAAAAGCTCCTGCGGGCAATTTTTGGTGAAAAAGCGCGAGATGTGAGAGACAACTCCCTGCGAGTCCCCAACGGTGAAAAAGGACGCGTCGTGGATGTTCGCTTATTTACCCGCGAACAAGGCGATGAACTCCCACCAGGGGCAAACATGGTCGTCCGGGTCTATGTAGCGCAGAAGCGTAAAATCCAAGTCGGCGACAAAATGGCAGGACGTCATGGAAATAAAGGCATTATTTCCAGAATCTTGCCCATAGAAGATATGCCGTACTTGCCAGATGGTTCACCAGTAGACATTGTTCTCAATCCTTTGGGCGTACCTAGCCGGATGAACGTCGGACAAGTGTTTGAGTGTCTGTTAGGTTGGGCTGGTCAGAACCTAGGAGTGCGGTTCAAACTCACCCCCTTTGACGAAATGTATGGCGAAGAATCATCCCGCAGCATTGTGCATGGCAAATTGCAAGAAGCACGAGATGAAACAGGTAGAAACTGGGTGTTTAACCCAGATGACCCCGGAAAAATCTTGGTGTACGACGGTCGCACAGGAGAACCCTTTGACCGACCAGTGACTGTCGGTGTGGCATATATGCTGAAGCTGGTTCACTTGGTGGACGACAAGATCCACGCCCGTTCTACAGGTCCATACTCACTAGTAACCCAGCAGCCCTTGGGTGGTAAAGCACAACAAGGTGGTCAGCGGTTCGGTGAAATGGAAGTGTGGGCATTGGAAGCCTTTGGTGCTGCTTACACCTTGCAGGAGTTGCTCACCGTCAAATCAGACGATATGCAAGGACGGAATGAAGCCCTCAATGCGATCGTCAAAGGGAAAGCAATTCCTCGACCTGGGACACCAGAATCCTTTAAAGTGTTGATGCGAGAACTGCAATCACTAGGCTTGGATATTGCCGTACACAAGGTAGAGACACAGGCAGACGGTAGTTCTTTGGATGTCGAAGTCGATTTGATGGTAGACCAAGGAAATCGCCGTACACCTCCACGTCCAACCTATGAATCCTTGTCACGCGAGTCAATGGAAGACGAGGAATAAACAGGACACAGTTATCAGTAAACAGGACACAGTTATCAGTAAACAGGAAATACTGAATAGCTGATAACTGATAACTGATAACTGATAACTGATAACTGACAACTGAATACTCACACCAAACTCACGGGGTTGATAACCCGTGTTCCAAAAGAAGTTATAACTTTAGAACACAGTTTAGACAAAGATGAGAGCAGCTCAAAATAATCAGTTTGACTACGTTAAAATCGGCTTAGCATCACCAGAACGCATTCGGATTTGGGGTGAGAGAACTTTACCGAATGGTCAGGTTGTCGGTGAGGTCACAAAGCCAGAGACGATAAATTACCGTACTTTAAAACCGGAGATGGATGGCTTGTTCTGCGAGCGCATCTTTGGTCCGGCTAAAGATTGGGAATGCCATTGTGGCAAGTATAAGAGAGTACGTCATAGAGGAATTGTCTGCGAGCGCTGTGGCGTGGAAGTGACTGAATCACGAGTGCGCCGCCACCGCATGGGTTACATAAAACTCGCCGCACCCGTCGCTCACGTTTGGTATCTCAAAGGCATTCCCAGCTATATCTCCATCCTGCTAGATATGCCTTTGCGGGATGTCGAGCAAATTGTTTATTTCAATTCCTATGTTGTTCTTAGTCCCGGCAATGCTGAAACTTTAACTTACAAACAGTTACTGAGTGAAGACCAGTGGCTGGAAATCGAAGACCAAATTTACAGCGAGGATTCTACACTTCAAGGAGTAGAGGTTGGTATTGGTGCAGAAGCCTTGTTGCGATTACTCGCCGATATCCACTTAGAGGAAGAAGCTGAATCCTTGCGGGAAGAAATTGGTACCGCGAAAGGTCAAAAGCGGGCGAAGCTCATCAAACGGCTACGGGTGATTGACAACTTCATCGCCACCGGCTCTAAACCCGAGTGGATGGTTATGGCTGTGATTCCTGTCATTCCCCCAGACTTGCGTCCGATGGTGCAGCTCGACGGTGGACGGTTTGCGACGAGCGATTTGAATGATTTATATCGCCGAGTCATTAACCGCAATAACCGTTTGGCACGCCTGCAAGAAATTTTGGCTCCTGAGATTATTGTTCGTAACGAAAAGCGGATGCTGCAAGAAGCGGTGGACGCTTTGATTGACAATGGTCGTCGGGGACGCACGGTTGTAGGAGCAAACAATCGACCACTGAAATCTCTGTCCGACATCATTGAAGGTAAACAAGGACGTTTCCGGCAAAACTTGCTAGGAAAACGGGTTGACTACTCAGGACGTTCCGTGATTGTCGTGGGACCAAAGCTTCAGATCCACCAGTGCGGTTTACCACGAGAAATGGCGATTGAGCTATTTCAACCGTTTGTCATCAATCGGCTCATTCGTAGCGGAATGGTGAATAATATCAAAGCTGCGAAAAAGTTGATATCTCGTTCTGATCCAAGTGTTTGGGATGTTCTAGAAGAAGTGATTGAAGGACACCCTGTTCTGCTCAACCGTGCGCCGACACTACACCGTTTGGGTATTCAAGCTTTCGAGCCAATCTTAGTAGAAGGTAGAGCAATTCAGCTGCACCCACTCGTTTGTCCAGCATTTAACGCTGACTTCGACGGTGACCAAATGGCGGTACATGTACCGTTATCTTTGGAATCTCAAGCGGAAGCACGGTTACTGATGCTGGCGTCTAATAACATTTTGTCACCAGCAACTGGTAGACCAATCATTACACCCAGCCAAGACATGGTGTTAGGGGCTTATTACTTAACCGCAGAAAATCCTAATGCGACAAAAGGCGCAGGAGGGTACTTCACTTCTCTGGATGATGTCGTCATGGCTTATGAGCAGCATCAAGTTGACCTGCATGCCTATATCTACGTGCGCTATGACGGTGAAGTAGAGACAAATGAGCCAGATACAGAACCTGTTAAAGTGACACCCAATGACGATGGTAGCCGGACTTTGCTATATAAGTTCCGTCGAGTTAGAGAAGATGCTCAGGGAAACATGATTTCCCAGTATATACGGACAACACCAGGTCGCGTTATTTACAATAGAGCGATTCAAGAAGCGATCGCCAGTTAACTGCTACAAAACTCAAGAGTCCACAAGTCAAGAGTCAAAAAATTTGGACTCTTGAGTGGAGTTCCGGAGTAGGTGTGGCTCCGCTCTTGACTCTTGAACGGTAGTTGCTACAACTGGGGAGACCTCCCTTGGGCGCACTCTCTCTACCTCCCCTTGACTAAGGACTCATGACTAAGGACTGAATGACTCATGACTAATGAAAAAATGGTTTTTCGGAATCGCATCGTTGACAAAGGTCAACTGAGGAATCTTATCTCTTGGTCGTTCACGCATTATGGTACGGCGCGGACAGCAGTGATGGCGGACAAATTAAAAGATTTGGGATTCCGTTACGCCACTAAAGCAGGGGTTTCCATCAGTGTTGATGATTTGATGGTTCCTCCTTCCAAGCGATCGCTTCTAGAAGCCGCCGAAGCTGAAATTCGTGCAACTGAAGAACGCTACCAACGTGGAGAAATAACCGAAGTTGAGCGATTCCAAAAAGTGATTGACACTTGGAACGGGACCTCTGAAGCTCTTAAAGATGAAGTCGTCACTTACTTCAAGCAGACGAATCCCCTCAACTCTGTGTACATGATGGCATTTTCCGGAGCGAGAGGTAACATCTCCCAAGTCAGGCAATTGGTAGGGATGCGGGGACTGATGGCAGATCCTCAAGGGGAAATTATTGACTTGCCTATCAAAACAAACTTCCGCGAAGGACTGACTGTCACCGAATACATTATTTCGTCTTATGGTGCCAGAAAAGGTCTTGTAGATACCGCGCTGCGGACGGCTGACTCTGGTTATCTCACCCGCCGCTTGGTAGACGTATCCCAAGATGTGATTATTCGGGAATTTGACTGCGGTACCACCAGAGGAATTCCCTTGCGGGCAATGACAGAAGGTGAAAAAATCTTAATCAACCTTGGTACAAGATTGCTAGGACGAGTCATTGGTGAAGATGTCGTGCATCCAAAGACAAAAGAAGTGATAGCAGCACGCAATACACCTGTTTCTGATGAACTTGCAAAGTATATTGATAAGTCGGGAGTCCAAGAAGTTTTTGTGCGATCGCCACTCACTTGTGAAGCTGCACGTTCTGTCTGCCAACATTGCTATGGCTGGAGTTTGGCACACGCCAAGATGGTGGATCTGGGTGAAGCTGTGGGGATCATTGCAGCACAAAGTATTGGTGAACCAGGGACTCAGCTGACGATGCGTACCTTTCACACTGGTGGTGTCTTCACTGGTGAAGTCGCCAGACAAGTGCGTGCTGAAAGTGATGGTACCATCCGCATCCCTCGTAAATTGCGGACAAGACCCCACCGCACCCGCCACGGGGAAGACGCTCAGTATGTGGAAGCCAACGGTAACATTACTTTAGAAATTGCAACAGACAAGGCTGGCTCTCCAACAACTCAAGACATTCCTGTGACCCAGGGTTCAACACTTTACGTTGTTGATGGACAGAAAATCAAGAAGGGTCAGTTGTTGGCAGAGGTGGCGATCAGTGGACGGACAACTCGTATTAATACAGAGAAAGCGGTTAAAGATGTTGCCTCTGACATGGCTGGGGAAGTCAAGTTTGCTGATGTTGTACCAGAACAAAAAACTGACCGTCAAGGTAACACCACAACAACAGCAGCGCGGGGGGGATTGATTTGGATTCTGTCAGGGGAAGTGTATAACTTACCTCCTGGAGCAGAATTGGTGGTCAACAATGGTGACACCATAGAATCCAACGGTGTCTTAGCAGAAACTAAATTAACGACTTTGCACGGCGGTGTTGTCCGCTTACCAGAAGCGATCCCAGGCAAAGGAACACGAGAAATTGAGATTATCACTGCTTCTGTGGTCTTAGACCAAGCAACAGTGACAGCACAAACTGCTCAAGGTCGCAACAACTACTTAGTCACCACTGGAAACAACCAAGTCTTTAACCTGAGAGCAACCCCCGGCACAAAAGTCCAAAATGGTCAAGTGGTCGCTGAGTTGATTGATGACCGCTATCGCACAACCACTGGAGGATTGCTGAAATACGCCGGTGTAGACGTTCAGAAAAAAGGTAAGGCAAAGCAGGGTTACGAAGTCGTGCAGGGAGGAAGCCTCCTCTGGATTCCTGAAGAAACCCACGAAGTGAACAAAGATATCTCTCTACTGATGGTAGAAGACGGTCAGTTTGTCGAAGCTGGTACCGAAGTTGTCAAGGATATCTTTTGTCAAAATAGCGGCGTCATCGAAGTGACTCAGAAAAATGACATTTTGCGGGAAGTGGTCATTAAACCAGGGGAACTGCTGATGGTGGATGACCCAGAAGCAGTCATGGGCAAAGATGGTACCTTTGTTCAAGCTGGTGAAGAATTGTTAGGGCAAGTCGTCACAGAGTTGCGCTACATCGAGTATGTGGAATCACCAGAAGGTCCAGGACTGTTAAGTCGTCCGGTTGTTGAGTTTGCAGTACCCAACAATCCTGATGTGCCATCAACTACATCAGTCAGTCAACAAACCAGTCGCTCAATTCAATTGCGGGCAGTACAGCGTCTGCCTTATAAAGATTCTGAGCGTGTCAAGACCGTCGAAGGTGTGGAACTGCTGCGAACCCAACTGGTATTGGAGATTGAGCAGGAAGGCGAACAAGACCATAACGCTTCCCCCTTAGCAGCAGATATTGAATTGGTTGCGGATACCGATGACCCAGAAATTCAGCGCTTACAGCTGGTCATTTTGGAATCCTTAGTGCTTCGTCGAGATATCGCTGCTGACGCGACCCAAGGTAGTACCCAGACAAGTCTAGAAGTAGAGGATGGACAAACAATTGCACCAGGCTCCGTGATAGCACGTACCCAAATTTTGTGTAAAGAAGGGGGTATCGTGCGGGGCGTGCAAAAGGGAACTGAGACAGTTCGCCGCTGCTTAGTGTTGCGCCATAATGACATGACTAAAACGAATCTAAGCGCCCCACCCAAAGTCAAAGTTGGTGATTTGGTAGTAGAGGGCGTAGAGGTTGCTCCTGGAGTCTTTGCCGAAGAATCTGGGCAAGTCGTGGCTGTGCAGAAGGGCGAAAGGAAAGCGGAGAAAGCACAAGGAGAGGTTCCGCCGACAGGGGAATCAGCACTCTCCACTACGAATTACTCCGTTACACTCCGCGTTGGTCGTCCCTATCGCGTCAGTGCAGGTGCTGTGTTGCAGATAGACGATGGCGATTTGGTACAACGTGGTGACAACTTGGTGTTGTTAGTCTTTGAACGTGCCAAAACTGGAGACATCATTCAAGGTTTGCCCAGAATTGAGGAACTCCTTGAAGCTCGTAAGCCAAAAGAGGCATGTATTTTAGCACGTCGAACGGGAGAAGTCAAGGTCGTTTACGGCGATGGCGATGAAGCTATTGCAATAAAAGTCATTGAATCCAGTGGAGTGGTTGGCGATTATCCTCTTGGACCTGGACAAAACTTGATCGTCCCAGATGGAGCGCAAATCACAGCAGGACAAGCATTAACTGATGGACCTTCCAATCCCCATGAAATTTTGGACATCTTCTTCAGTCTAGGTTCTGAAGACGGAGTCTATGCCTGCGCCAGCCATGCCTTGCAAAAAGTGCAGACGTTCTTGGTGAACGAAGTGCAATCGGTGTATCAATCCCAAGGTATTGATATTGCTGACAAGCACATTGAAGTGATTGTCCGCCAGATGACCTCGAAAGTACGGATAGATGATGGTGGCGACACGAGCATGCTCCCCGGAGAATTGGTAGAGTTGCGTCAGGTTGAGCAAGTCAATGAAGCGATGGCAATTACTGGTGGTGCGCGGGCGCAGTACACCCCAGTACTATTGGGTATTACCAAAGCATCGTTGAACACCGATAGCTTTATTTCCGCTGCATCCTTCCAAGAAACAACGCGCGTCTTAACTGAGGCTGCGATTGAAGGTAAGTCTGACTGGTTGCGCGGCTTAAAGGAAAACGTGATTATCGGACGACTGATTCCCGCTGGTACTGGGTTTAATGCCTATGAAGAACCTGGTGCCATTGAGGACTATACTGCTGATATGGGTAGCAGTGTATTGGATGAAGTTGACGATCCACTGGATATGGTGTTGGATGACCGCACAGCCCGAAGCTATCAATTAGATTCTCCTACTCTTGGAGCAGATGGATTTGGTAGCAGACGTAGTTCAGAAAAGTCGATTTTGGATGAGGATGATTTAATTCTTCCTTCTGATAGCGAAAGTGACATCGATGATCTCGTAGAAGAGGACTACGATGAAGACGATGATTACGAGGATGACGAGGACTAGTACAAGAAGGCAGAGCGGGTTCTGGAGGCTGTAACGCCCATAAAATCAACTTTTTTCTCGGTTTTTAACTGTCTAGTTATTTCTGCCGCACTGTACTAGTCTGCTTAGTTACCTATCATTGGTTACTTCACCCCAACCTCTCTACCAATTTAGGAGAGGTTGGGGTGAAGTTTTTTTGGCTAACCAGAAGCTTTAGAGTAGTTATGGTTTGACTATCAGTATTGATGGTCATTCTTTTATCTTTATACATAAAAAAATAAACTTAGTAGCTGGAGATATCAATGGACACTTTGATGTCTTTAATCAAAGACCTCCAAACTGGCACTACTACTCGCTTAAGTACGAAAAGTGCAGAGGGACAAGCTTTAGGAGGAGCTAGTCAGTTTAGTAATATTAGTCATATTAGTAGGTATGGTCAGTATATGCTATTTGAATCGGTATATACTTTTTCATTCTGATGCGACAAACTTAGATGTTTTTGTCTCAGGTTTGTCACAAAAGTGCGCATAATCTGTGAGCAAGTACAGTGAGCAAAACCTGTACAAACTAGATATTTAAGGAGTTGAGTAAGTGAGTTTTTCACGACGTAGATTTTTGACTATGGCTGGAGCAACTGCTGCTGGTGTGACAGCGATTGCTCCCCTAGAAGCTTTCTATGCCAGGATTGCTCGTGGTGAAGGAGCAACGGGAGTTGGCTTTGGTCCGCTCCAACCCAAGCTTCCTGAGAATTATGCAGAGCTAGCTAACACCGTATTAGGGGATCTCAGGAATGTCCCGCTTCTGGAGCTTCCATCTGGCTTCAAATACACTGCTATCTCGATTACTGGTCAAACCATGAGTGATGGTAATCCAGTCCCTGGAGACCATGATGGTATGGCTGCTTTTCGAGGTCCTAACGGAAGTACCATCCTAGTTCGCAACCATGAGCTAGACGAGAATGAAAATGAGTTTGGTGATACTGGGGGAGTAAGAGCACCCGTTAATAAGAAATATGACCAAATTAATGCAGGTGGTACGACTACCCTTGTCGTAGGAAAAGATCGGCAGTTGCAGAAACACTTTGCTTCCCTAGCAGGTACAATTCGCAACTGCGCTGGCGGTCCAACATCTTGGGGAAGCTGGATTAGTTGTGAAGAAACCTTCAGCACGAGCAGTCAAAATGTAAGACATGGCTACAATTTTGAAGTTCCTGCTAGTTCCGAAATTGGTTTAGCTGATCCTATACCTTTGAAGGCGATGGGACGCTTCAGCCATGAAGCTGTCGCACTAGATCGCAAGACAGGCTACATCTATGAAACTGAAGATAGACCGAATAGCTGTTTTTACCGTTTTGTACCTGCTGTAGGCAAACCAAATGCGCCTGGACAATTAGCTCAAGGCGGTACCCTCTATGCTTTAGCCATAAAGGGTAAGCCTAGGCTGAACACCTCAAATAATCCTAACCTTGGAGGCGTTCTAGGGTCAGTTAAAGTCGGTGAACCTATGCCCGTGGAATGGGTTCAAATAGAAGATGTTGATCCTGTAGCAGACACTGTCCGTGTAGAAGCTCAAAGTAAAGGTGCAGCCATCTTCTACCGGGGTGAAGGAGCTTGGTACGGCAAGAATCGAGTGTATTTCGTCTGCACTCAAGGAGGTTCACCTGCAGTAGATAGTACACGCGGTAATGGTCAAGTCTGGGTTTATAATCCCAGAAAAGAAACAATTACATTATTTATTGAGGCAGCTTCTAGCGGAGAACTACTCGATGAGCCTGACAACATTACTGTAGCGCCCTTTGGAGACCTCTTCCTTTGCGAAGACGGCGGTGGTGATCAATTTGTTGTCGGGGTCAATAAGAAGGGTGAGCTTTATCAGTTCGCACGTAATGCCATTAATAGCAGCGAGTTTGCTGGTGCTTGCTTCTCTCCCAACGGTGAAACGCTGTTTGTCAACACTCAAAGTGCTGGTATTACCTATTGTATTTGGGGACCGTGGCCAGAATCTGATGATGATGATGATTCCGATGATGATTAATTAAATTCTAAAAAAGGATAAAGTATGATTTATCAATCTTTATCCTTTAATATTGCAAAAGTATCTTTAAGAAGAGTTCCTAGAATTAACTGTTTTTTGGATTCAGGAATTAGAGGATGTTTGTAAAGTCCAAAGTCTGTATAGTTTGTTATAATGCAGTGGCGCGAACGCGTCTACACTCTGCTTCGCGACTTCAGCATGACATGATCGATACTTTTAAAACATCCTCTCACAGAATAAGCAGCTTGTCGTACTCGGTCATGTACAAATTTATATTGAGGTAATTTAGAATTAGCATTTGGTAGTTTTTTAGGCTCTTTATTAGAGATAACTCCTGATGAACTATTCTTAGTTAGCAATAATTTTTCATTATCAACATCAACTTCAAGTAGAACCAGCCCTTCAACTAACGCCGTCCACAGGTCACCGGCTGTATCTACTACAGATTTTTGATACACAATGCTAAGAGTTTTTAAATCAAAAGAGTTACCTATACAAGCAGCTAATTTCAAGACTTCTTTAGTATGTTTTGGCAACTTCTCCATTTGAAGTACCATGAATTCTACAACATCATCTGTTAAAGCTAAAGCCTTTACCTTAGCCATATCACACTGCCAATGACCAATATCAAAATTAAATTGAATGCCCCCTTCATAGTACAAATATTTAAGGAATCGATGAATCAAGAATGGGTTACCTTTGGTTTTTGCAAATACCATTTGATTCAGAGGGATAGCAACCGTTTCTGCACAACAGAGGATATCAGCAATGAGACGATTTGAGTTAGCCTGATTTAATGTTTCTATATAAATAGTATGAATTATTGCTTTTGTTTTTCTCATTTCATTTAGTGTAAAAGAGAGCGGATGAGTTCTTGAAACTTCATTATTCCGATAGGCACCAAGAAGAAGTAAACCTCCTTCAGTTTCATCATCTCTTTTCTTATCTTTTAAGAGAGGATAAGATAAAGTAAGATTTTTGATACTGACATTGCTTCTACTCATTAATAATTGAATAAATTTCAAAGAAGCTGCATCTGCCCATTGCAAGTTATCTAGAAAGATAACTAAAGGATGCTCTTTTGTAGTAAAAACTTGGATGAATTTTTGGAACAATAGATTAAAGCGATATTGCGCCGCAGTTCCAGAGAGTTCAGTAACTATAGGTTGCTTACCAATAATAAGTTCAAGTTTAGGAAGAACATTAATAATAATTTGAGCTTGTTCACCTAATGCTGATAAAATTTTAGCTTTCCACTGTTGAATTTCAGCATCAGTTTCACTGAGTAATTGTTCAATTAAGTTCTGAAGAGCTTGTACCAATCCTGAGAAGGGAATATCGCGTTTCAACCTGTCAAATGTCCCTTCGATAAAGTAACTACGCTGTTGTACGATAAGTTTATGCACTTCCTTGACGACTGCTGTCTTGCCCACACCAGGAACACCAGCTACTAATATCATTTCAGTTGTGCTGCTACCTGTTACTCGCGCTAAAGCAGCAAGTAGGGTTTCAACTTCATGTTGGCGACCATAAAGTTTCTCAGGAATAAGAAAACGCTCAGACATATCCTGTTTTTTTAACCCATTTTGCAAGCTAGGATATTTACGCCGTAGAGGTTTAATAGCAACTGGTTTTTGGTCTTGTTCTCTTATTCCTCGATATACCAAGATTTTGGTGCTTGCATCAGTTTTCCCAAAAATTTGATAACTAGTTAGTTTCAGCATTGCTGCCTTACCCCTACATCATTAATAACCTTATTTAAGGTTATTATTCCCTGCCTGTGAGTGATGAAACGCACATATAAGGCAATACGCTTGCTGTTAAGCTCACAGGCTACAGCCTGACTTGTCGTTGAAAAAGTCTAATCTTTCCACCCTCATCTTTTCACCTTTGATTTTTCACTCTGACTTCCGTCGGCTGATAGTCTGAACCAAATTTATTAGCACAAAAACCAAGATTGCGTACTTGATTTGGCTCAATTATCCGTTCCCAATCTAAAGGTGTGACAACATACTGTGTCGCTTCTTGAGGTTTAAAGTTACCGTTCCAAGAGTTATTCATTGCAGCCTGTTTCATATGAAATGTCATTTGCCAATTATTAACCTTGGTGTTGCCCTGATTCATAATTTTAAAGCTGACACAAAATCCCGTTTGCCAATTTGCATAAATGTCAGAACTCACTGTCAGTTGGGAAGAAGAAATATGAGGATTCTGTAATGGGGAGATAGAGGGAAGAATTCTCCCTGTATCCTCTTCCACTTGCACGGGTGCTACTTGAGAAAAATTAACTGGCAGCAATTGAGACAGTAGTTGCTGCTTAGGAATATCAACACTTTGCCAATCATCTAATAAGATACCGCCTGTATCAGCACTATTAGGATTCAAGCTCCAGTAGGCAAAACTCAAGTTTTTCTGTTTGATATATTTCACAAATTCGTTTTGCCAAATTCCTTCTTTAGAATTTGTATCTACTCGTCTTCCACCAAACTCACCAATAAAAATAGGTGCCAGAGTTTGACTGGAAATATAGTGAAATCCTATTTGCCAGCGATCAACAAGATTTTTAGGAAATTTTGGAGCGGAAAACCAAGGCTGATCTGCAACTCCTGGACCGTATTCATGTGGTGAATAGACAAGCTTGTTGCGACGAGATAAACGTACTGGATAGCGCTTCACTCCTTCTAAATTACCGCCCTGCCAATGCTTGGGCAACTTTTGTTTAAAAACGTTCTTTTCTACCCCTTCTACAACAATCAGCCAGTTAGGGTTAACATCAAGAATTGCATTACCAGCCCGTTCTGCTGCTAGTCGCCAGTCTGTCGCTAAATCGTTAGTACCCCAGCTTGCTTTTCCGTGAGGTTCGTTTTTCAGGTCTGCACCAATAACATTGGTTTGATTCTTGTACCTATCGGCTAACATTGTCCAAGTCTTCATCCAGTCTGCTTCTGTAAAGTTGTCCTCATACCACAATTCGGCAATGCGCTTATCACTCAAACAGTGGCTATCGAGTAGAATGAGTAACCCTTGACGTTCTGCTTCCTGAATAATTAAGTCCATCACCTCTATTGGAGTTTTCCCTTCAAATTCTTTGTTGCTACCAATACTGAAATCAATACCGCCAATATTAGGCGAACCTACAGCTTGTACAGAATAAGGTAAGCGAATCAGGTTATATCCGAGCGTTCTAATTTGCGCCAGTATCTCCTTATAATCTCGCTTCCACAAGCCGTGGGGTACGTGCGTTTCTGTTTCTATACCAAACCAGTTAACACCTCTGAGGAAGACTTGGTGACCTTTGGCATCGATAATTTTTGCGCCACGAGTTGAAAGTGGTAATTCCATCATCATTTCAGTATTTATCTCATTTACCTGGCTTTGAGCAGGCAAATTAGCAATGATACTCATCAAAAAGACCACTGTAGCTACTGTTACTATAAGTAACTGGTGATTCAATTTTAAGTTTTTCCGTTTCTTTTTATAGAAAAATTGCATACTATAGGAATCCGGTTTGATTCTTAAAAAGATATGTAGGATGTGTTATCGCCGAGAGTACGGCACCAACCCTTTGAAAATGGTGTGTTACGGATTTCATCCTAACGCACCCTACAATACCTAATTTTGTTCAAAAATCAAATAGTAATCCTATATAGTTTCCTTACTGATAAGAATATGTTTCAATCAAGTGAGGACAGATTTTAAGTATATAGCAGTACTATTTGATTCGTGAAAAATATAGATAAGGAAACGAACCGCCAAGAACGCCTTAGACGCTCAGCGGCGCGCCTAAAGCTAGGACGCAAAGGGAAAGAAAGAAGAAAGAGATATATAATTCTCACAAATGATTTAAGTAGCTCAACCTAATTAAACGTGAAATGTCATTACGAGCGGAACGCAGTGAAGCGAAGTAATCGCAAAGACTCTATTTTACGTTTTTCAATGTTGACCTACTTAGGACTTCTATATACTGTTGAATCAAGCAAATCTCTTTTGTCTACAATGTCATTTTTAGAAAGAAAATTATGACAAAAATCTCAACTTATATTAGTCCTTGAGTTACTAAGATATGCACTCTCATACCATGACTATTAGAAGGAGCATAACTGTCTAAATAAGTAGGGTGAATATAATGCTACTTGATATAATTTTAAAAAAAATATTTTAGTTATAACTAAATAAAATAATGATAATGATAATATTCAGTGTTGATACAGTAATTTACCCTACAATGAAGATAATTTCATTGGTGGGGACCCAGACACCAAGTTGTGGTTAGACATAGAGTAAAAACGTTTCAGTATGCAGAGGTCAAAAAAGGTGGAGCCATTAAAGCCAGCTCATAAAGATAAATGGTCTCGAGTCTTTTTTGGAGCACGATCTCGCATCCTCGTCTCGTATATTGTACTGATGGCATTCTCCACAGCGTTATCAATCCTAGCAATCCGTCAAGTCCTGCTTGTCCGTCTAGAAGGACAAATTGAAAAATCCCTTGTTCAGGAAATAAAGGAATTCCAACGAGTGATCAACGGCAGAAATCCCGCGACAGGAAAACCTTTTGGAGATGATGTCAAGTCTATATTCGATATATATCTATCCCGCAACGTTCCTGATGATCACGAGGCTTTCATCACGCTATTAAACGGTCAATTCTACAAGTCCTATCCACCAGTTCTTCCTGATTCATTGCAACCGAATTCAGAACTGTTAAAACAGTGGTCCCAATTAACCCAGTCTGAACAAAGTCAAAAGGTAACCCCAGCAGATACTTTCGTTTACATAGTTCAACCAATCATTCGGGGAAAAAACCACGGGGTAATGGTTGTGGTTCACGCTGCTAGCGTTGAGCAAAAGCAGGTGAACCAAGAAATTTTAGATTTTACCCAAGTGTCTTTCGCCGTCCTTGCTGTGGCGTCGGTACTAGCTTGGTTGATTGCAGGGCGGGTTCTAGCTCCTCTACGCCTACTGACCGATACTGCTCGCTCCATTACTGATTCTGACTTAACTCAACGTATCCTTGTCCAAGGTTCAGATGAAATTGCTGAACTCAGCATCACCTTCAATGAGATGCTAGATCGTCTCCAAGCAGCTTTCGCCACTCAACGCGACTTTATCAACGATGCAGGTCATGAACTGCGAACGCCAATCACTATTATTCAAGGTCATTTAGAACTACTGGGTGATGACCCCGAAGAACGCCGTGAAACTTTGGAAATCGTGATCGATGAGCTAGATCGCATGAATCGGTTTGTCGATGACTTACTGCTCTTGGCTAAGGCAGAACAACCTAATTTTTTAAACTTAGAAACTGTAGACATCAGTTTGCTGACCGAGGAAGTATTTGCCAAAGTACAAGCTCTAGCTTATAGAAACTGGTGTTTGGAACACAAAGGAACCGGACAAATTGTCGCTGATCGCCAACGCTTAACTCAAGCAATTATGAACTTGGCTCAGAACGCAACTCAGCATACAACACAAAAGGATATCATTTCCCTTGGCTCTACTCTAAGTAAAGGTAAAGCCCATTTCTGGGTGCGCGATACAGGACCTGGTATTGCTTTTGCTGACCAGAAACGGATTTTTAAACGCTTTGCTCGGGCTAAAGCAGATAGCCGACGTTCTGAAGGAGCTGGTTTGGGATTGGCAATTGTAAAAGCGATCGCAGAAGCTCACAGTGGTGAGGTTAAACTTATCAGCCGACCTGGCGGTGGCTCAACTTTTACGATTGTGATTCCACTTGAACCCCCTTCTGGAGGTTTTCTCTAATGAACCGAATTCTTATCGCCGAGGATGAACCTCAACAGTAAACTGATTGAAACTGTCAGAGGAATGGGCTATCGGTTACGAATATAAGAAAATTCTCATCAAATTCTTAATATCAACTTATTTTAGTTAGTGAAATTAGTTAGTATAAGTAACCTCAACCTTATGTATGAACAGCCAATAATAGCAGACCTTCTGCCTCCGGTATGTAAAATCTAGTTCCTAAAAGGAACCGCTTCGCTTCAAGAAATGTAGGTGAATAGTCTTTCACAACTATAGGAGTGTCACACAAACTTGTTATGTCTATTAGTCTGAGAAACTGGATTTCTCAGAAGAACCCGGTTCCTTAATCTTGTTGTCAACTCTATAAATGTGCTATGATAAAATACTCTGCTATAAATTCTTGACCAAATCAGTTATCAGTTAAAAATCCTTGTTGAAATTCCCTAACTTTTAGTTAAGGAAGAGTTATGATTACTGAACACTGTCAATATAGTTCCTCCCTAAGAGAGATCTATTGCTCTGACTAGGGTTATGTGAACGGTTCGAGTTCAAAAGTTAACATATAGCAATTAAGCACATCGCTTCTGTAAATATGTTGGTTAATTAAGTCACAAAAGAGGCAAAAATAAGACTCAACTCTTACCTAAACTCGAAAGAGGGACTGGATGAGCAAACCAGTTGACCTAGCGTAAACTATGGGAGCTAAAATCAAGAAAGATGGGGAATTGGTACGCCAATTCCCTACTGCTAATAGCCAATTTGGCTCTCCCGCAGCTAGGTCAGTCAAAAGGCAAATAAAAGTATCATAATTTTGTTGCCTTGTCATACAAACCATGTGCGCAAAGCCATGGAAGTATCAAAAAAATCCAGGTTAAGCTAGAGAAGAGAGTTAAGGTTAGCTTTACACCCTTTTGGGTCAAGAGCAAAACTCATTCTCAAGCAGGAATTTTCTCAAGTTGGCATTGTCCTTACTCCATGCTGCGAATTATTACTCAGCAGGCAGACGTTAGAGCAGAACTACAACGGATCTGCGATCGCACCCATGATGAACAGGTGCTTCACAAAGAGGCAACAGTGCGGGAAGTGTTGCAAGCAGTGAAGCGCCAAGGCGATAACGCTGTACTGCATTACACAACCGAATTCGATAAGCAAACCCTCAAGCCAGATGAACTGCGCGTGACAGGCTCAGAACTGGATGCAGCCTACCAACAGGTATCAAAGGAATTGCTCCAGGCTATCAGGCTTGCTTGCCGCCAAATCGATACATTTCACCGCCAGCGAATCCCCAAAAGTTGGGTACAATTTGGCGATGATGATGTCGTGTTAGGCAAGCGCTACACACCAGTAGACAAAGCGGGGTTGTATGTGCCAGGTGGTCGCGCCGCTTATCCAAGCACGGTATTGATGAATGCAATTCCGGCAAAGGTAGCTGGTGTACCGCGTGTGGTGATGGTCACACCACCAGGAATAGACAAAGCAGTTAACCCAGCAGTGCTGGTAGCAGCACAAGAAGCTGGAGTCCAAGAAATTTATCGCGTCGGAGGCGCACAGGCGATCGCCGCTTTAGCCTATGGTACAGAAACGATTCCTAAAGTTAATGTCATCACAGGACCAGGCAATATTTATGTCACTTTGGCGAAAAAACTCGTCTATGGAACTGTAGGCATCGATTCCCTAGCTGGACCAAGCGAAGTCCTCATTATTGCCGATGAAACCGCAAATCCTGTACACGTTGCCGCTGATTTGTTAGCGCAAGCAGAACATGACCCGATGGCAGCAGCAATTTTGCTGACCACGGATGCAGCTTTGGCAAAGAATGTACAAGTGGCAGTGGAAAGGCAACTTGTGAACCACCCAAGACGCTTGCTGACAGAGAAGGCGATCGCTCACTACGGTTTGATAGTGCTTGTGGAATCCCTAGAAGCAGCGGCGGAACTCTCAAATGAATTTGCTCCTGAACACCTAGAGTTAGAAGTAGAAGATCCTTGGGAGTTGCTACCACTGATTCGGAATGCGGGTGCCATTTTCTTAGGCTATTCTACACCAGAAGCCGTAGGAGATTATTTGGCTGGACCTAACCACACCTTACCAACTTCTGGTGCTGCACGTTATGCTTCAGCATTGGGAGTCGAAACTTTCATGAAACACTCTAGTATTATTCAATACTCCCAAACTGCTCTAGAAAAAGTAGCTGGTGCAATTGATGTGCTAGCAACAGCTGAAGGCTTACCTTCTCATGCTGATTCTGTCAGACGCCGAGTCCAAAGGGAAGAGTAATTTTGAATTTGAATTATTAATTTTTTCCTTAAACATTAGGAAAAATTCAGCCTATGGGTTAAATTTACAAGTTTAAGGCTATACAAAATTATGTTCAGAATTTGGATATAGTTAGTATAGCCATTAATTCCTCTTCACCCGTTACGTATCTAAAAGGTCTACTCTTGTGGAGACGACATCGGTGCTAAAGACTATTTTGGTTGCTCTGGATGATTCAGAACTTGCAGACAGAGTCATTCAGACTTTACAAGAATTGGTGCTGTCAAAAGACAGCAAAGTTATTCTCTGCCATGTGTTTGCTCCATCAGAGTCAGAGATGGAACTACCCGCCGACCGTCCTCACCCAGAGTCATCAACATTTTCTTATTTTCATATTGAAAAACAGCTCCAATCTTACCAGACACTGTTACCAGTTGAAAGTCATATAGAACTTGTCACCGGCGACCCAGCACAAGAGATTATTCGCCTTGCAAATATTTATAAAGCTAATTTAATTATTATTGGCAGTCGCGGGTTAACTGGTCTGAAGCGAATTGTCCAAGGTTCTGTCAGTTCTCAAGTGGTAGAAGAGGCAAATTGCTCTGTGTTAGTAGTCAAGCCCTGATAAAAGATAAGGAGCGGGGAGTATATTCTTTATTCGGCTTGAGCAACAGCGACCGTCACTGCTCCTGGCTGCCCGTCCAAACAGAAAATTTGTTTTGGAACGACTAACTTTACCCCTAATCCTACGATAATACCCCTATTCTGAAAAGACTCAATAAAGGTAAAGTCAGAGGCTGCACACAAAGCAGCCGCTTCCGCCACGCTACAAGTTCCCACTTGTTTTCCAACCACTTGAGATGGGTTAGGGACAGAGATTTTGCTCAGAACATCCGAGGGAAAGGTTTTTAAAGGCAAATTGCGGTGATGGCAAAGTTCTACTAAACCGAATTCTTGAGATTTACGATCAATTGTGGCAAAACCTGCGATCGCACTTTCTGCCAGTTGATTTTCGCTACAAACTTGCCCAATAGCCCTTTCCATCAACTGTCGTGAAGTTCCCCTAGTGTATCCAATCCCCACCCACAAAACTTTATGGTTGCTTGCTACTTCGTTGATCATTTCCCTGATTTGATGGCTGGTTAATCACAGGATCAGGACCTCCATCAGATGGTAAAGAACTTGAACCACTTCCTTTAATAATTCCCCGAGAAATAAGTGCTCCTACTGTTTTGAGACCAAAACCCCAACCTTTGGGTAAATTGTTATCACCATCATTTTGTCCAAAATCAACGTAAATACGTGGTGGGACAAAATAAGTGACTCCATCTGTACCTCCCAATTCATCTGCTTTTGCCATCATTTGGTCAACAGTCAAGTCAAATTCTTCATAACTGTCGAACTTACGTTGTAGTTGTTTTTGTACAAAAGCAATGAACTCACGAACGGCTTTCACTTTTGGATCATTAGGCGCAGGAGAAAGGGAGAAAAATTCCTTTGGAATTCTGGAGATAAGATCTTCTTCATGAAGAGGTTCTGCTGCGCTAGGAGGTTTGATAAGACCTAATTGTCTCAGAATCAGGGGTTCTAAGTATTCAAACATTTGGGCTTGCGCTTTGGCAATTTTTGTATTAGTGACATCCTCTTGGCGCTTCAATAGGGTACGGAAAGCACGGCGCAGTACTTGAGAAAGTGTAAAAGGAGGGAAGGGAATGCTTTTGGGTTCAGGTGGTTGTCCATTCCTTGCCATCAGAACGTCGAGAGGTAGCAAGTCCTCAGGTACCACTGGCATTTGGATGTTAAAGTTTTTAAATTGGGGGTTTTGGCTAGTATTGCTGAGAATATTTTTCTTTCTGCTGTTTTGTGCGTCCCGAATTTTGAGTATTTCTGTTGCTTTTGCTTTATCACCATCCAATAACAAGGTCAATCCTTGCTTGTTAAATGGATAAATAGGAGTATTTAGACAGATATAGATAAACTCGGCACAATATGCTCTATTTTCTAAATTCTTGAGGAAATTAATTGCCTTTTGTGAACCGAGACTAGCAAGGGCGCAGTTTTGTAAAAATTCTTTGAGACTTGGGCGATCGCACACGCGAGTTGGATCATTGCCATTAAAGTCATTTTGCGAGAATTCTACAAACGGGTTCATCAAAGCCATCCAACAGATCATGCTGTCGGTGTAGCCACGCGCCTGTTGTGGCGTCACAACAGGCGGAAACACTAACCGCTGGGCTACTGCAATAAACCCATTGTGTCCATATAGCCCATCATGGTATGCGTCTGGTTCATTCAAGCTACCAAACGCTTTTACTCCACCATTCCATAATGCAGGTACAATAGCACCAGAATGATGTCCTTCATTTTTGATAAAAATTTCCACCAAATCTGACAACTCATAATCCTTAGGTGGGTTGCGGAGGTCAATAGCCTGACCGTATCGGTCTTTATTGTATTGGTAAGTACAGATCAGTAAACCATACCTATCAAGAAACTGCACAATATCTTCGTGTCCAGAAACGGTGTTTCCATTGCTGTCTTTGATTTTCTGTTCGTCCGCGATACCGATAAATCCTGGAACTTTTATCGTTTCCACATCGAGAGTCGTCTCATTATCTATGATGACTTGCTTGTGGAATAACCGCCTCATGTCCTTGACTGGTTTGCCTTGCTTATCATCCGGACTTCTCAATTTATTAAAAGTTGCCAAATCTACATCTTCAGCAGACCGTAAAGGCAAAGTATTATCTGTTTGCTGTAAATTATTATTGTTTTCACTCATATTAAGTTGTTAGACGCTTCATTTGCATCATACAGCTAAAGGCTAAACTACTTGCTCTAACTGGTTTTTTCCGGATTGAATTTCTCCGGATTGCGAATTTTAAATTGCTTACTCCTGTGCTCCTGCTGCCAAAAGGCTTTGCACCACGCCAGGATACTCATTAAACTCTGCAAGCATTAAAGCTGTATAACCACCTTGGTTTTTGATATTCACATCTGCTCCAGCTTCAAGCAACAAATCCACCCCCTCGCCATAACCCCGCGAAACGACCCACATCAATGCTGTCGCCCCTGCTGAGTCTTGTTGATTTACATCTGCTCCCTTTGCTACAAGCTGCTGTATCACGCCTATATGGTTGCGTTCTGCTGCCTTAATTAAAACGCTTTTCCCATCATCTCCTTGAGTATTGACATCAGCACCATAATCTAGTAATACCTTCACTGTTTCAGTGTGTCCTTGGATTGCTGCTAACGTCAACGGTTGCTCACCCAAGTTTTTTTCATTTACATTTGCTCCCTGACGCAGTAATGCTTCGGCAATTTGGCTATGTCCCTGTAAAGCTGCCAAGAGTAGCGGTGTATCTGCTAAATGGTTCTTAATTTGTACGTTTGCTCCTTGGCTAAGTAAGACTTCTACCACATCGGTATAACCTTCAACGACGGCAAGGTGCAGGGCTGTTTCCCCATCTTTATCTTGAACGTTGACATCAGCACCACGAGCGAGTATTTCTGTTGCGATCGCACTATGTCCCGCCGCTGATGCTGCTGATAAAGCTGTACCACCATCTAGGTTTCGCACCTGAACATCAGCCCCAGCTTCTAGTAGTGCAAGCACTACTTCCAAATGTCCCAAATCTGCCGCGATCATTAATGCGGTTTCTCCCTCTTCATCTTGGTAATTGACATCCGTACCATTTTGTAGTATGGCTTGTACAACTACGGTGTGTCCAGCGCGTACTGCCAATTGAAAAGCCATGTCCTCATCTTTATCTTTAACATCGACTTTGGCACCAGCAGCAAGTAAGACTCGCACCACATCAGCGTGTCCTTTCAGGGCGGCTATCATTAAGGCAGTGCTACCATCTTCATTCGTCGCATTAACATCCGCACCTCTGGAAACTAAAAGCTTTACAATGTCAAGCTGCTTAGCACTCGCTGCTAACATCAAAGCCGTCAACCCATAGCGCTTTCTTTTCAAGTCGAGATTAGCACCCGCATCAAGAAGCGATCGCGCAATTTCGGTGTAGCCTAAATGAGCAGCAAATATCAAGGGTGTAGTGCCATCGCGATCGCCTGCGTCTATCTTGGCACCATTATTCAGCAGTGCTTGCACCTGCTTTATATCACCATTTTCACAGCCGACAGCAGCAAGACATCATTGTTCTTAGTCATTAGTCATGAGTCACGAGTCAGAAGTTAGTATTTTCCCGTTGTCTTCCCATCTTCTCATCATCCCATCTCCTCATTTCCAATAAGCGTTATGCTAATTTTTATGAAGATTTAAAGAGTAGGGGCAATCACTATGAATCTGGAACTTTCACCATCAGTTAGGTTTTTGATAAGCTTCTTTCACCCAACCATGATGTGGGTGCTGTTAGCACTTTCGTTGTATGCGGCGTATCTGGGACTACAAGTCCAACGGACAAGAAGTGCTCAGGGTGACGAAAAGAAAGAATTAATCAAAGGTAGATACAACATTAAACACTATCAAATCGGCTCTATACTTTTGGCTTTGATGGTGACAGGCGCTATTGGTGGTATGGCTGTCACTTACATCAATAATGGTAAGTTGTTTGTTCAACCCCACCTACTAGCAGGACTTGGCATGACAAGTCTGATTGCCATCTCAGCTTCTTTGTCTCCTTTTATGCAAAAAGGCGCAAATTGGGCGCGTATGACGCATATTTTGTTGAATTTTACGCTTTTAGGTCTTTTTATATTGCAAGCTATCAGTGGGGTGCAAATTGTCCAAAAAATTATCACTCAAGCGTAGTCATTAGTTATTCGTGACGTTCTCCCCATCCTACCTTGCGGTTGAGGGTGGGGCTTCTCCAACTCGCCCCAAAGAAATTTCCTGCTTCATTGAGCGGAGCGCTCCGCAGTCCGTTCTTTCTTCGTTAACGTGACTAGGACTTACGCATTGACAGAAATAATCAATGGTGCAGTGGTAATTCTCAGGCATGAAAGTGAGATTTTTCTACTTTAGCGAGCAATGAACTATCTGTTTTAGGCGATAGCTAGCCCCTAAGGGGGC
>JAAUSC010000050.1 GCA_012031965.1 Scytonema sp. RU_4_4 | reverse complement strand
AGTGTCAACTCTCCATGCTCTTGTGACGTTCCTTAAGCTGTAGTAAAATTTGCGTATGCATCTCGCGAGTAATTGGGTAAAAATACGTTAAAACTAAGCCACAAATTAAAGCGATCGCTGGTATGGGACCAATAGAAAAGCGAATGACTTCTAACACGGAATCTGGTTGGATTGGTATCGGGATTTGCGTTGTCGGTTTAATATAACCAGCGCTACCCAAGCTTTGTAAAACCGAACTCACTGCTAACCCCAAACAGATTTTTTGCACAAACACTATGAAACTATAAAAAATGCCTTCCCGCCGCTGTCCTGTTTTTAATTCATCCAGTTCAATGACATCAGGTAGCATTGACCAGGGAACAAGATAAGCAGTGGATACGCCAAAACCTGCTACAACTGCTAAAACGTACATCAACACAACTTGACCGGGCTGTACGAAAAAGAGTCCTCCCTGAGCGATAATCCACAAACTCATTCCCATAAAGTATACGGCTTGTTTGCCATAGCGACGACTGATGGCAGTCCAAACAAATAGCATAGACATCGCAGTTCCTTGCACTGCCAAAAGCACTAAGCTAATATGCCATTGTTGAAGGCGCATCCAGCTGGTGACAAAGTAAGGAATAATGCCAGCTGTTAGCTGGACAGCTAACCAAGAACATAGATAAATGCCCACCACAAATAAGAAAGGGCGATTGGTAAAAGCAATTTTGAGTTGCTGTAATATGGGAATAGAGACAGTTTGTTCGGTTTGAGGGTGTAACTTTGCGACAGCTTGAGCGCGTTTTTTGGTTCCCCAAACACACCAATACACGGGCAAGACAGAAATAATAGCACAGATGGCTCCTAGCAATAAATACTGTTGGCTGCGGTTACCAGGAATCACTAGGGAGATGACTAAACCGATAACGAGAGCAAGAATGCTACCGCCAATAGAAAAGGTAAAGCGAAAACTGTTCAGATTGGTGCGTTCGTCGTAGTCTTGGGTGAGTTCTGCTGTCAGAGCAGTATATGGTAAATTGACAACTGTATAGAAGGCGTTAAATAAAATTGAAATAGCGGTGTAATACCAAAACAAGCCCCACTGATTCGTATTTTCGTTATGACTAAAGTGAGGTACAACCCACTGCAAAAAAAAGAAGACTCCAAAAGGAATTGCTCCCCAAATCATCCAAGGGTAGCGTCTTCCCTGCTGACTTTGAGTGCGATCGCTCAACACCCCCACCATTGGATCATTGACTGCATCCCACACTTTGCCAATCAGCTGGGTTTGTCCTGCTAATTGAGGATTTAAACCAGCTACATCTGTCAGGAAGGGAGACAAATAAGAAATCCCAATCATAGCAGTGATCGCCGTTCCCAAATCTCCAGCACCAAAAGCAAGTTTGGTACTCAAATCCAGTTTTTCACTTTCAGGAGTCTGTTGAGAATTGCTATCAGAAGCAAAATCGCTCATAATATCTTGCGCTCATAATAAAATCAAAGGAATTTGCCCTACATTCTTAGCAATAAATGAAGTTCCCTATGCCAGACCTTTACGTTTCTTGGTCAGATTATCACCAAAAAATTGAACAACTGGCTGCTCAAGTTTATCAATCCGGTTGGAAATTCAACCAAATTGTTTGCCTTGCTAGAGGAGGACTGCGTGTAGGAGATATCCTCTCACGTATTTACAAACAACCTTTGGCGATTTTGGCAACATCATCATACAGTGGCTCTGGTAAGCAACAAAGAGGAAATTTAACATTTTCTCGTCATTTGACAATGACGACTGAAAATTTAGGTTCGCGGATTCTTTTGGTGGATGACTTGGTAGACTCTGGAATGACACTTGAGCAAAGCATCCCTTGGCTAAAAGAATACAGTGATTCTCCTGTTGAGGAAATTCGCACTGCTGTCATTTGGTACAAAGCCTGTTCAGTCATAGAACCTGATTACTATGTTGATTATCTGCTTAATAACCCTTGGATACACCAGCCTTTTGAACCGTATGAATTGATGAATCCCGAGGATCTTGTCGCAAAGGTGAGTTAGTTGTGTTGATGGAAAGTGGAGATATGGGGAGCTGGCAAGCCGGAGGGCATGTCAATATGTTCTATAGTGAGTTTTTGAGGAGCTTTGGGAATGACCGCAGCAGTAGACCCCGTAAAGTTGAGTAAGCAAGAAGTCGGTAAAGCCGCCGCCGCCCTGGTACAATCAGATTCTATTGTCGGATTGGGTACGGGTTCAACGACGGCATATGCAATTCAATTTATAGGCGATCGCCTCAAATCGGGCGATCTGAAAAATATCGTTGGTGTCCCCACTTCGTTTCAAGCAGAAGTGTTAGCAAAGCAGTATGGCATTCCACTCACCACTTTAGACGCTATTAACCACATTGACATTGCGATCGATGGTGCAGATGAAGTTGATCCGCAAAAGAACCTAATTAAAGGTGGTGGTGCAGCACATACCCGCGAAAAGGTCGTGGATTACTTGGCAAATCAGTTTATCGTAGTCGTGGATGGTGCTAAATTAGTTGACCGACTGGGTGCTGTTTTCCCAGTTCCAGTAGAAGTGATACCAATGGCACTCACTCCTGTAACATGGGCAATTGAAACACTTGGTGGTAAACCAGAACTGCGTATGGGTGTGAAAAAAGCTGGTCCAGTGATTACCGACCAAGGCAACATGGTTATAGATGTCAAATTTGACAATATTAATGACCCAGCTAATCTAGAAAAAATACTGAATAATATTCCCGGCGTGTTGGAAAATGGTATCTTCGTCAACTGTGCAGATGTGGTGTTGGTAGGCGAAGTCAAAGATGGTCAGCCTGTTGTTAGGAAGTTGTAGCAATTTTATGTTTATAGCGGTTTTCAATTGCGTGCAATACAGTAGAAACGTTCTGGCGGAACGTCTCTATACATTGTTGTGTATTTGATTCAAACGAGAATCGCTATAATGCCAAGTTGCATTCATACATATCACCTCGCCCCACCCTCACTATCACCGCTTACCAACGCATCGCAGAGGGTAACGTGGGGTCCCCACGTTCGCGTAAGCGCTGCGGGCTTAGGACATAGTGGGGATTAGGGGCGGGGGTGAGATGCAAATTTTTCTTTTAAAGTTTTGGACACAGTTTCCAAAAACCAAAGATAAATTTGTTATTTTCTATAATTCAATCTTGTCTATAAGTATTATTTTGAACATTCATCAACCAAATTTTTTCTAGGGTAGCGACTTGTCTGCGGAAAACAGCAGTGCGATACTTTTTATAAGTAATTATTCCTAGCAAAAGAACTATAGGAAAGGAGATGATAGACAACCCTATCAAATTATTGGTATGGACATCAGCAGAACCCTTAAAGCTGGTATTCACAGGGTGAGTTGTTGGCTGAGTGCTAGAGTACTGTGGCATTAATCCCTCCAAAAATATTATGGTTCTACCGATAAGACTTCAACGGGAACGTTTTATTTTTCGCACAGGTTGGAGATTTTCCGGATTGATTCAGAATGTGCTGACTAAAACAATGAGTTTTCCTAGTTTTCATGGTCAGAAAAGCTTTTTCTTTTGTCGAGATTAAGTAAATATAGTAGAGTACCTAAAATTGACATAAAATCAATGAAGTCTTTACAGAAATTATCTTGATCCATTTTCGTTATACTCATCAAAGTGTCATATCATCTGTTCTTTTTATCATGACTGAATTTGTCATTTCATATTTCTTTATTCATCCTTGATGACCGTAGCCATAACTGTTTTTGATTGAGTTCACAAATCCAATGATGTTATACAAACGATTTGGACGCACAGAATTAAAAATGCCTGTTTTTTCCTGTGGTGGTATGAGATACCAGTATAAATGGCAGGATGTCCCGCAATGGCAAATACCTCATGATAACCAGGAAAATCTAGAAGCAACGATTCGACGGGCAGTCGAATTAGGAATTAATCACATTGAAACTGCCCGTGGTTATGGTAGTTCTGAAATGCAGTTAGGGAGAATTTTACCAAATTTCCTCCGTGAAGATTTAATTGTTCAAACTAAAGTTGGTCCTACAGCAGATCCGAAAGAATTTCAGCGTGACTTTGAAAATCACTACGAAATCTTAGGTTAGATTACGTTGACTTACTCGGAATACATGGTATAAACAATGCTGAGTTATTACACAATAGTATCCGTCCTGGTGGCTGTTTGGACGTAGCCAAAACACTTCAAGCACAAGGAAAAGTGAAGTTTATCGGCTTTTCCACGCATGGACCAACAGATATTATTATTCAAACCATTCAGACGAATCAATTTGATTATGTCAATTTGCATTGGTATTACATCAATCAAGTCAATTGGATCGCTATTGAAGCGGCTAATAGCCAAGATATGGGTGTGTTTATTATTAGCCCATCTGATAAAGGAGGAATGTTATATAAACCACCACAAAAATTAATTAATCTTTGTACTCCTTTAAGTCCAATGGTGTTTAATGATGTGTTTTGTCTGAGTCACTCTCAGGTACATACTCTCAGTGTGGGGGCTGCAAAACCACAAGATTTTGATGAACACCTAAAAACTTTAGATTTGCTGGATAATGCATCTGAAATTTTGTCACCAATTTTGGCACGGCTAGAGGAAGAAGCTATTTTTAGCTTGGGGGAAGATTGGGTAAAAACTTGGCACCTCAATTTACCCACTGTAGAGCAAACTCCTGGTCAGATCAATATTCCAGCGATTTTATGGTTAAGAAATTTGGCGATCGCCTACGATATGCTGGAGTACGCCAAAATGCGCTATAACATGCTTGGCAATGCAAGTCATTGGTTTCCTGGTAACAAAGCAGACAAAGTACAAAAGTTAGATTTGCAACAATGTCTCAGCCGCAGTCCTCATGCTGACAAAATTCCCCGCCTTCTTGCAGAAGCACATCAGATGTTGGTAGGTGAAGCAGTGCAGCGCTTATCACAAAGTTGAGTTATCAATCACAGTAAAACTATTCAGGTTGTGAATCTTTTTTATTTATATGGATATCGTTGAAATTCTCAAACAAGATTATCAAAGATTTCCTGATAATCAGACATATAGCATCTACGCTCAAGATGTCTATTTTCAAGATCCGCTCAACAAATTTTGTGGTGTTGAACGATACAAGCAGATGATTAAACTCATCGACACTTGGTTTTTAAATACCAAAATGGACTTGCACAATATGAGTTGTACAGGAGACACAATTAAAACTGAGTGGACACTCAGCTGGAATACCCCCCTTCCTTGGAAACCACGTATTTCTATCTCTGGCTGGAGTGAATTACGCCTCAACACTCAAGGGTTAATAGTGTCTCACATAGATTATTGGCATTGTTCACGTCTAGATGTGCTGAAACAGCATTTATTCCCCTTAAAAAGTTCATAATGTAAATAAATGTAAATAATCCTCATCTAGGACAAAACTATCCATGCGTGTAATTTTAATGACAGGCAAAGGCGGCGTGGGAAAAACCTCCGTAGCCGCCGCCACTGGGCTTCGTTGTGCAGAATTGGGTTATCGTACACTTGTTTTGAGTACAGACCCTGCTCACTCTCTAGCGGACAGTTTTGACCTAGAGCTGGGACACGCACCAAAACAAATTCGCCCCAATTTGTGGGGTGCAGAACTGGATGCACTACTAGAACTAGAGGGAAACTGGGGTTCTGTGAAGCGCTACATCACCCAAGTTTTACAAGCACGCGGTTTAGACGGAGTGCAGGCTGAAGAATTGGCTATTTTACCAGGGATGGATGAGATTTTTGGCTTGGTCAGAATGAAACGCCATTACGATGAAGGAGAGTTTGATGTTTTGATTATTGACTCAGCCCCTACTGGTACAGCACTGCGCCTCTTAAGTTTACCAGAAGTCAGTGGTTGGTATATGCGCCGTTTTTACAAACCTTTCCAAAACATTTCAGTCGCACTAAGACCTCTGGTTGAACCTTTTTTTAAACCAATTGCTGGTTTTTCTTTACCAGACAAAGAGGTGATGGACGCACCTTATGAATTTTATCAACAAATAGAAGCTCTGGAAAAAGTATTAACAGATAACAATCAAACCTCTGTGCGCCTTGTCACCAACCCTGAAAGAATGGTGATTAAAGAATCTCTTCGCGCTCATGCTTATTTGAGTTTATATAACGTTGCAACAGATTTAGTCATCGCCAATCGTATTATTCCTGAAACAGTGCAAGACCCATTTTTCCAGCGTTGGAAAGAGAATCAACAACAGTATCGTCAAGAAATTCATGAAAACTTCCATCCATTACCTATCAAGGAAGTTCCACTATTTTCTGAAGAACTGTGTGGGTTAGATGCCTTGGAACGCTTGAAGGAAACACTTTATAAAGATGAAGATCCAACTCAGGTTTATTACAAAGAAACCACAATTAGAATTCTTCAAGAAAATAATCAATACAGCTTGGAATTGTACTTACCTGGTATCCCTAAAAAACAAGTTCAATTAAGTAAATCTGGAGATGAATTAAACATTACTATTGGTAATCACCGCCGAAATTTAGTCTTGCCACAAGCTTTAGCAGCACTGCAACCTGCAGGAGCAAAAATGGAAGAAGACTATCTCAAAATCCGTTTTACTGCAGTTTGAAAATGAGGTAGGGCATCAAAGTTTTCTCGTTCCCATACAGAGCATGGGAACGAGAAATTCATCTTTATCTTTTCAATGAGCCGCTAAGGCACAAAAAATAAGATTTTAATTCCTAAGTTGAACAGGCATAGCTAAATAAGTCATCTTCAAACCATTGAGCGGCGTGAAAATGACTGGGGTCAAATTTCCATTGAGCTGCATTTGAATCTCAGTCGAAGGCAATGCTTTTAAACCTTCCATCAAATACTTAATATTAAAGGCAATATCTATACTCTCTCCTAATATTTGTGCTGACATTAACTCTCGTCCATTGCCAACATCTTGAGCTTCACAGGATATAGTAATTTCTTGTGCTTCGCTATCTATACTGACCTTAACAACATTATTCTTTTGGTCTGCAAACACAGCAATTCTCTCTAAAGCGCTCAAGAATTGTCGTCTATCTAAAATCAATTCTCGCTCAAATTGTCGGGGAATAAGTAGACGGTAAGCAGGATATTGTCCTTCAAGAGTACGGCTAGTTAAACGTTGATTTTGCCATTCAAAAATAACCTGACCTTGGTCAAAATACAACGCCACAGGTTCATCTTGTGAGTTCGTATGAGCCAGCATCCGTTCTAGTTCCCTTAATGCTCTGGCTGGTACTGTCACTTCTAACTGAGTTTCAGTATTTGTCTCTGGACCCTCATTAGTCGTCTGTACAACAGCTAAACGATGTCCGTCAGTTGCTGCAAATTCGAGCGTGTCTTGTCGAAGTGTTAAATGCACGCCGGTGAGAACCTGTTTGGTTTCATCTGCACTCGTTGCAAACAAAGAACCTCGCAATCCTTCAATTAATGCACCAGCAGCAATATGTAGCGCTTGAGCATTTTCGATGACAGGGAGTTCTGGAAATTCTTGTGCTCCCATTGCTCGTACTTGATAACGTCCGCTTTTGGGTGTCAGAGTGACAATTGAGCCTTCTCCTGCTAGAGGATCATCTTTGGAAGCTGATACATTTTCTAGAGTGATTTCACCCTCTCCAAGGCGAGTCGTAATATCATTAAGCAGCTTGGCGGGGATCGCAATTGCTCCCCCCTGTAATACCTCAGCGCTAAAACTAGTGCGGATACCCAAACTGAGGTCAAAGGCTGTTAGACTAACCTGATTATTTTCAGCATCTGCTTGTAGTAGAACATTGGCAAGTACCGGATGTGTTGGGCGTGAGGGTACTGCACGGCTCGTGAGTGAGAGATTAGTACTGAGGTCGCTTTGGGTGCAAACTAATTTCATGATCAACTTTGGCTTCTGTGTTGGATATGTTAGCACCGTTGTTGCAAGGTCGGAGTAGATTTGCACGAGCGCAAGGTCTTGCGCCTCTACTGTGTGTCTTTCACTGCTAGACGACTGCTAAACATAAGTATTTTTTATTAAAAGTAGTCATACCTATGGGAGCTGTGGAAAACTTGATGCACATCCCTTTTAAACATGCTTCAGGAAGTTGCTAGCTGTGGAAAACCTGTGGAAAAACTCCCCTATTTTTCCACAGGGTACTTATACTTAGATGCAGTTTTCCACTGAAACTATCAAGTTTTCCACAGATTTTTTGTAAGTTTTCCACAAAAAAGAAAAAAGATTCTACAAGGTAATCCTATCTTAAAGATTGTTTAGACTTAACTTAACATTTATGATGAACTGCTTCTTGTGGAAAACACAATATTTTGTTTCTTTGTTCTTCCACATCCTGACAGATCTTCAATTGTGTCAATATGATTTGTGGGGACGGCTAGCCATGTTAATGCGATCGCTCAATTGACGTAGCGTTTGTATTAAGTTTTGATCTGTTTCTCGCAGTTGGGTAATTTTTTCACAGCTGTACATGACCGTTGTATGGTCTTTTCCACCAAATTCTTCTCCGATTCTTGGTAAACTGAGATCTGTATGCTGCCGCATGAGATACATTCCGATTTGACGTGCCCAGCTAATCTCTCGTCGCCGCGAACTCCCTTTAAGGTCTTCTATTGATACATCAAAAGCCTCTGCTACCACTGAGAAAATTGCTTCTGGCGTGGCTTCTACTTTCTCTGTTGGCGGTTGTAAAACGGGTGCAATATTTTCGACGGTCATGGGTAAACCCCAAATAGAAATATACGCTAATGCACGAATTAATGCTCCTTCCAACTCTCGAATATTAGAAGTATAGTGAAAGGCAATATACTCAACAACGTCCCTTGGTAGACGGATATTTTCGTACTCAGCTTTTTTTTGTAAAATCGCTATTCTCGTCTCCAAATCTGGCGGTTGGATATCAGCAATTAACCCCATAGAAAATCGGGAACACAGACGTTCTTGCAACCGAGGAATTTGGTTGGGAGGACGGTCAGAAGCTAAGACGACTTGCTTACCAGCTTCATGTAAAGTATTAAAAGTATGGAAAAATTCTTCTTGAGTATATTCCTTACCTTCAATAAACTGAATATCATCCACTAAAAGGACATCAGCAGCACGGTAATGCTCTCGGAAACTTTGCATACTATCCTTACGGATGGCAGTAATGAGATCATTAGTAAATTGCTCAGTAGAGACGTAAAATATTCTGGAATCTGGACTGATTTCCAATCGATAGTGACCAATCGCCTGCATAAGGTGAGTTTTGCCTAAACCCACGCCACCACACAGAAATAAAGGATTAAACTCTCTTCCAGGATATTCAGCAACTGCTAACGCAGCAGCGTGAGCCATACGATTGTTAGCACCGACTACAAATCGAGAGAAAACATACTTGAGGTTTAATTCTGTTGTTTTCAGTCGATTTTGAGAAAGCATTTCTGAGGTACTGGCTTGAGCCGGAAATTCCCAAGAAACTTCTTGCTCGCTGACATGAGAAACCTCATCACCTTGAGTAACAGTGATATAAATGTCTACGGGAGAACCAAGAATATCTTGTACAACATTAGCAATTGTTTTTATGTAATATTTCTGTAACCAATTACGAGCAAACGGGTTGGGAGTACAAATGACCAAGCAATTATTTTCCAATCGCTCGGCGCTTGCTGTTTTGATCCAAGTTTCAAAGGTGGGACGGGATAGCTCTAGTTGTAAGCGCTCCAGCACCTGACTCCACAGACTTTCTATGGGCATTTCCATAATTTACCACCAATGCTCGGCAATCATCACAATAATAATGAAGATATGAGCAAGCACCAATTTAGCAAACAATACTCTAGACCTCAAACCAGCCTTCGAGTTGTCATTATTCTTGGTCTCCTCCCGGTAGCCAAGATTTTAACACCCATAGTTCATACGGAGAAGTAAAGACAAATGAAGACGACAGAGCATGACTTTCACAAAACAAGAGGACAAAGCAATTCAAAATCACCGAAGATTGGAGGGGAGGAAACCTCCCCTCCTACTTCTCTCAACGTTCAAAATACCCTACGGGAAGCGCAAAGCGCTACAAAATTCTCATCTCCCAGCCTACGGCGACCTACGGTCCACTTCGTTAACGCTAGCCCCTCCAGGGGCGCGGAGCTAACGCTAACATCTCCCCCATCCTCCAGCCTACGGCGACCTACGGTCCACTTCGTTAACGCTCCGCTAACATCCCCTTCACTCCCTCACTCATCCCATCTCCCCGTTTCCACGTCCCCAAAAGAGCGTTTATCCCAAAGGTGGTCAACAAATAGTATTCTGGTCATGCTGCTTGGCGGTGCGGTTGTGATGTTTATTGGGGGTTGTTCTATACCTACTGGTACTCTTGATGCTGGAAAAACAGATGCTCAGCCTCAAACGCCAGTCCAAGAGAAAACAAATAAGACTTCCCCAAGTATTTTACCTGTTGCCTCTTCATCCAATAATCCTAACTTTGTCGTTGGAGTTGTACAAAGGGTAGGACCTGCGGTTGTTCGTATTGATGCTGCAAGGACTGTCGCTTCCGACGAGTTTTATGATCCAGTTTTTCGGCGGTTTTATGACTCACAACCAAGAGAAACAATAGAGAAAGGTAGCGGCTCTGGATTCATTATTAACTCTGGCGGTCAAATCTTGACCAATTCCCATGTCGTAAACGGTGCTCAAAGCGTGACAGTAAAACTGAAAGATGGTCGCTCTTTTAAGGGACGCGTACTGGGTGAAGACCCGGTAACAGATGTTGCTGTTATTAAAATAGAGGCAAATAATCTGCCAACTGTTTCTATAGGTAACTCTGAGGTTTTGCAACCAGGAGAAGCCGTGATTGCGATTGGTAATCCTCTTGGTTTAGACTATACGGTCACATCTGGAATTATCAGCGCTACTGGTCGTTCTAGCAGTGATATTGGTGTTACTGATAAACGTGTTGATTACATTCAAACTGATGCTGCTATTAATCCTGGTAACTCTGGTGGACCACTGTTAAATACTCGTGGAGATGTGATTGCTATGAACACAGCCATCATTCGCGGTGCTCAAGGGTTAGGATTTGCCATTCCCATTAACACAGCGCAGGGGATTGCTCAACAATTAATCACAAAAGGTAAGGTTGACCATCCTTATTTAGGTATTCAATGGTAACTTTGACTCCAGAAGTCAAGGAAAAAGTCAATTCTACCTTAGATATTAATTTAGCAGCAGATAAAGGGGTTTTATTAATTGATATTGTGCCGCGTTCTCCAGCAGATTCTGCTGGACTGAAAGCAGGAGATGTGATTCAAAGCATTAGTAACCAGCCAGTTACTAAAATAGAAGAAGTCCAAAAGATAGTCGAAAAGAGTCAAATTGGCTCTTCTTTAGAATTGCAAGTATTACGTAATGGGCAAAGCACACAAATAGCCGTTATACCAGCACCTTTACCGATTCGACGTAGAAGCTAAATGAAACATAATGAAGTATAAATTATGAATAAAAAATATTTCTGATTCATCTTTTATATTTCATAATTTTTATCTATAGGAGTTATTATGGGTGAATTGCTATCAGTTCTTCAATTAGGCAATCCGGTACTGCGTCAAAAAGCTTCTTTCGTTGAAAATATCAACGATGAACATATTCAAAAACTCATTGATGACCTAATGGCGACAGTTGTTAAGGCTAACGGTGTTGGTATTGCAGCACCTCAAGTTGCTCAATCCTGTCGTTTATTTATTGTTGCTTCCCACCCTAATTCCAGGTATCCTAACGCTCCGGAAATGGAACCTACTGCTATGATTAATCCTAAAATTATAGCCCATTCAACGGAGATAGTCAAAGGCTGGGAAGGTTGTTTGTGTGTTCCAGGAATTAGGGGGTTAGTTCCTAGATACCAAGCTATTGAAGTCGAATATACTGACCGAAATGACAAACTGCAAAAGCAAGAATTGACTGATTTTGTCGCTCGTATCTTTCAACACGAGTATGATCACCTCAATGGCATCATCTTTTTAGACAGACTAAAAAGTAATCTGGACAACATAATCACAGAGCAAGAATATCAGAAACAGATCATTAACAACACCCAATTATAAATAATTCTAAAGAATGAGATTTTACCCGGAATATTAAGGTACATTTAACCTAATGTTAACCATTTGGCTTGACGCAGTTATCGGGTAAATGACCAAAACTCTCAGTAGTCGCGAGAGATTAAGTCCTCGGGAGAAACAGCCTGTGGATTTATTCTCGTCTCAGCAACAAAGCGATGAATCAAGTGAAACTACCAGAAAATCTGTTGCACCATCATCAATGCAGCCACCCATAGGTGGGTTGCAAGTTGTTCATGCAACACCAGGGCGCGTCCGAATCCGTGCTACTGATGGTAGTCATAACTCGATATTTGAAACCATCTCTCAAAATTTACGAAAGCAAGATGGGGTGAAGGAAGTATCCGTCAATCAGGAAACAAGCAGTTTAGTTATTAACTTTGATCCTAAAAAACTGCCTTTGCCCCAAATGTTGGAGCAACTCCAGCAATTTAACATACACCAGTTACAAGCTTCGTCTCAGGCAGAAAGTAAAAAAGACCCTTTTGCCCCATGGAAATCTCTTGATTTTTGGAAAGAGCAAGGTATTTCGTTTATTCCCCTATTTACGGGATTGGCAGTAACGGGAGGACTGGGAATCAGCGGTTTAGCATCGATTCCGGTTTACTTGATGACAGCAAACGCCACTCGTCGGGTGATTGACGAACTCCAAATGTCAGAATCACAGACAACTGCAGTTCCTTCTTTGCAAAAAGCAAAGAACAAGAATAAATCTTCTACAAAATCCAATACAACTGACCAACCTTCATTATCGAAAGTGGAGCATAAATCTGTCGCAGCCGCAGCACAGCCGGCAAAAATTGCCTATAGCGTTGTTCATGCCATTCCAGGACGTATCCGGTTGAATGTGCCTCGAGTTGCACGCGATCGCGCTTATGCGCGACGACTCGAAAGGCTATTGAAAACAGAATCTCAAGTGACAAACGTACGTGTCAATTGCGATGCTGCATCAATTGCCATTACCTATGGAGCCGCTGAGATTCCAGTGTCTCATTGGGTTGGTCTGATGCAATTAGCGGACACAACAATTCCGCAAACAAACCCTATAAAGACAACAACAGAGCAACCACTTCCAGAGCCAGTTCACCAACTGAGCGAACCACCAAAATCAACAACGGAAAAAGAGCAACCCATAGTAGAAACAGCTGGTCTGTGGTCTGATTTTAAGTCTCCAGCTCTGAGTACAGCTCTATCCTTTATGGCGAACTTTCCATTAGACCTAGTTCCATACTGAGGAACACTGGAGGACAAAAATGGCTGGTTTAACAATGCAATTGGCACTCCACTCAGATAAACACTCAGATAAACAATCTCAGGTCGTAGAGGAAGAGACTAGTCATCCAATAGCAAAGCCTCACTCTGCAGTCGTTTACAGCATTGTCTATGCGCTTGTTGGCAGAGTAGGATTTTGTATTCCTCAGATATCGACAGATCCCACATATGTGCAGCGCTTGCTGACTTTGCTTACTTGTGATCCTCGGGTTATCAGTCAGCAAGTTAATGAGATCGCAGGGTCTATTGTCATAGATTATGAATCTGGGATCACCTCAGATGGTGAAATGCGCTTATATTTGACTCATCTGATTCAATCTGCGAGTAGCGAAGTGACAAGACTAGAACCTGAAAAGGTAATGCAATTGACACTCCACTCAAACGATAAATCTCAGGTCGTAGAACAACAGAATAGTCATCCAACAGCAGAGCTACACTCTGCGATCGCTTACAGCATTACCTATGCAACTTCTGGTAGCGTAGGGTTCTGTGTTCCTCAGGTATCGATAGATCCCACATATGTGCAGCGCTTGCTGACTTTGCTCGCTTGTGATTCTCAAGTTATCGCTCAGCAAGTCAATGAGATTGCAGGGTCTATTGTCATAGACTACAAACCTGGGATCATGTCAGATGTCCAAATGCGTCTGTATTTAGTTTGTCTGATTCAATCTGTTAGCAGCGAAGTGACAACACCAGAACCAGAAAAGATAGTGAGTCCATCCTCTGTATCTGAAACAGCGGCTTGTCCAAGTGTTGCACAAGAAAAAGAGAATGGTTATAAACCTGTAGAGACACACGTCTTGTCTGATCCCGAATTTGTTGAGATGAGAACATCGTTGGAATCTCAATTAGAATGGACAGGCGTCTGTTGTACTCCCGAATTAGTCGGCGAGGGAGTATCCCCTAAGCCGAAATTAGAGGGGACGCGTAAGATCCCCACTCCACAAAAGATTGATCCAAAAGTAAAGCAACCAGCAAAAGTAACATACAGCATTGCTCATGCTATTCCAGGACGAATACGTTTTCGCGTACCTCGGATAGCCAAAGACTCAAAATACGTCCAAAGGTTGGAGGCGTTGCTCAAAGCAGACCCTCTAGTCACTGGCGATCGCCCAGAGAGCGGCTCCCTCTGGGAGCATCGTCCCTTTGGGGTGGGCGCTTTGCGCCATCGCGTTAATAGCGCCGCAGCCTCAATTGTCATCACCTACAAGTCTAGAACAATGTCCAACTCCAAAAAACGTTCTTTGAGCCTTTTGGAACAAGCAATATCGTATTTATCCAGTCTGATTCAATCTGCTGCTAGTGATACTGTTGTTCCCATAAGTTAACCAGAAAATAGGCAAGCTCTCTTTTGGGAGTAAGGCACTTCAAATTCAAAATTCAAAATAGACTGCGTCCCGCTGCGCTAACAAAATTTTTGAATATATTTTGAAGTCTTGAATTTAAGCCCAACACCTGAAAGCAGTTGTGTTTGAGCCGCCTCATTCACCCTATCTAGGTCTCGCTGAACAGACTTAGAAAAGTTTCAATTTGAACCAATTTTGTATGAGAGAGAAGAAATGGCAAAACTCAGTGTGCAACTACCAACTTCCGGAGGTCATGTATCCCAAGTAGCTGTAGCAGCAAAAAATGGGATTTCTGTAGTTGAGAGTAATGGACACTTAAATGGACACTCACAGATCCAGTCTCCTAAAGTTCCACACAGCCTTGTGCATACGATCCCAGGAAGAGTTAGGTTGCGAGTACCTCGTCTGCGTCATGATGCAGACTATGCACAGCGCCTTCAAGTCTTGTTAGAGGCTGACACTCTTGTGACAAGTGTTCGTATTAAACGTGCAGCAGCGTCACTGACAGTGACTTATAAATTCAGCAAAGTTTCAGATACTAAAACACGTTCGCATTTGAGCTATCTGATTCAAGCAGCTAGTGAAGTTGTCGTTCTTAAACCCTCCAAGCCACAACCTGCATCGGATGCAGAAGAACAATCTTGGCCTGGTATACAACTTTCGGTTTTAGCTACAGCTTTAGCTGTATTGGGTGGACCGATAGGATTGTCTATTCCGCCCATTATGGTTGCAGGAAGCATAGCCCTTGCCACATTACCTGTTGTCAAACGAGCTTGGGAGGGGATCTGGGTCGAGCGAAAATTGAACATTGACTTTCTGGATTTTATGGCTATTGCTATTACCACAGTCCAGCGTCAGTTTCTCACGCCTGCGCTGATGTTGAGTTTGATTGAAATTGGTGAGAATATACGCGATCGCACAGCTCGTTCTTCTGCTCAGCAAACATTGGATTTGTTAAGTTCTCTCGGACAGTTTGTCTGGGTGGAACGTGATGGCGAAAAAGTGCAAATTCCTATCCAAGACGTGCAGCGAGGCGATATAGTTATTGTTTACCCTGGTGAACAAGTCCCAGTTGACGGTACTATCCTGCGAGGTAAAGCACTCCTGGATGAGCAGAAACTGACTGGTGAGTCTATGCCCGTCTTGAAGAGAAAGGGACAAACCGTTTATGCTTCAACTCTCATGCGCGAGGGACGAATTTATATTTCGACAGAACGGGTGGGTAATGATACTTGTGCTGGACAGAGCATTCGGTTAATGCAAGAAGCTCCCGTCCACGATACCCGCCTGGAAAACCATGCTCTGAATATTGCTCAAAAAGCAGTCGTGCCAACATTGCTACTTGGCGGAGCAGTATTTGCCGTAACTCGTAACCCAGCACGAGCAGCCAGTGTCCTGACTCTAGACTTTGCTACTGGTATTCGTGTATCAGTTCCTACAACAGTCTTAGCAGCCCTAACCTATGCAGCACGGCGTGGTGTTCTTATCCGTAGTGGACGAGCGCTAGAAAAACTTGCAGAGGTTGACACCATTGTGTTTGATAAAACAGGCACACTGACGAAAGGTGAAGTGGCTGTTGTTGGTGTCGCAAGTCTCAATGAAGCAACATCAATCACACGAGTGCTGGAACTCGCTGCGGCTGCTGAGCAGCGTCTGACTCACCCAGTAGCAGAGGCGATCGTGCGCTATGCTCAAGAACAAGGAGTAGAAGCGCCTTCCCGTAGAAAGTGGGACTACCAACTTGGCTTGGGTGTTCGCGCAGAGATTGACGGGGAGATTATTTATGTCGGCAGTGAACGTTATCTGCATCAAGAAGGCGTTGAGATGAATCTCAATGGGTATCAAAAGCAGGCGACTTCGGCAATTTATGTTGCTAGCAATGGTCAACTTCAAGGTATAATAGAGTATAGTGATATACCCCGTCCAGAAAGCCAAGAAGTAATCACAGCGCTGTTGACAGTCGAGGGTGTGGAAGTTCACATGCTGACTGGGGATAACAAACGAACTGCTAGCGCTGTGGCTGCTCAACTTGGAATTCCTCCAACCCATACTCATGCAGAAGCTTTTCCTGAACAGAAAGCAACTGTTGTTCGTGAGCTGCACGAACAAGGTAAGACAGTTGCCTTTGTTGGAGATGGAATCAATGATTCGCCAGCTTTAGCTTATGCTGATGTTTCCGTTTCCTTCGCCAACGGTTCTGAAATCGCTCGCGAAACAGCAGACGTAGTGCTGATGCAGAATGATTTGCATGGTTTGTTGGAGGCTATTGAAATTGCCCGCAATGCTAGGCAATTGATTCACCAAAACACAGGTCTGATTGCTGTTCCTAACATAGCAGCATTAGTGACGGCAGTTGTGTTTGGTCTTAACCCCCTAGCAGCGACAATGGTTAACAATGGCTCGACTGTCGTTGCAGGAGTTAATGGTTTGCGTCCAATTTTCAAAAGCCGCAAGCAAAAAACTCTACCGTCAGCAGGATGAGATAGCTGTGCTAACGATAGTAACATGAGAGACTTTGTAAAATTTTTCAGATCACAGGAGGAAAATAATCATGGCACCTAAAATTACTGATTTTGTTGAAGACGCTGGCGCACCCGGTATTATAGCTGGTATTGGAGCAGTACTTCTAGCACCTGTCGTGATTCCAGTTGTGGCAGGCATTGGTAAACCCATTGCCAAGTCAATCATCAAGGGCGGACTTGTTCTTTTTGAAAGAAGCAAGGGAGCTGTTGCAGAACTTGGTGAAACTTGGGAGGACATGGTAGCTGAAGCAAGAGCAGAACTTGCTGAAGGAAGACAGCTACCAGCAGTTGATGTTGCAAGTACTTCTGTGGACAATGCGCCCGATAATGGTGCATAACTCCCAGCTCATTTCGTGTTCCTTGGCTCAGCTAAGGAACACCCAAGGAAATTTGTAATTCTTAACAGTTATCAGTTATCAGTTATCAGTTAATGCTCACTGTTCATTGTTCACTGGTCACTGTTTACGATTAACTGATAACTGATTCAGTAATCATTTTTATGCTCAATTACGAATTACGAATTTCTAAATTAGGAGGGTATTGACGTGTCAAAAAATGGTTATATTAATCTCATTCAGATGCCACAAATTATTGATGAAAAATCTATAAAAAAAGCTTTTCAACCTATATCTACACGGGTTGTCAGTTCTACCCCAGGACGTCTGCGCTTGAGAGTTGCACAGCCCCACCGTCAATCTGGGGAAATGCAACAAATTGCCAATGCGTTACAAGCACATCCTAATATTAATCAGGTACGAACTAATATTCAAAATGGCAGTATTGTCATAAATCACGATGGTGAGGATGGAAGTCTTGACGACGTTTTCGCGACATTGCGCGATTTAGGAATTATTTTCGGTGATATTGCACTCGGAAAATCCGAAGCAGCAGCAGAAGTATCAAATGCAGTTGTTGACTTGAATAAGCGAGTCAAACAAGCGACAAATAATGCTGTTGATTTGCGTTTTCTTTTTCCTTTAGGATTGGGTGTCCTTTCTATTCGGCAGTTAGTTGCTAGGGGATTGCAATTAGAAATTATTCCTTGGTATGTATTAGCTTGGTACGCATTTGATAGTTTTATTAAGCTGCATGCAACGAACCAAGTACAGTCAAGTGAACTACCTACACTGACCTTGCGGTAGAGTGTAGGCTTCCCAATTCATTGGGGATTGCCTCAACACCCATAGATTTTTTACGTCCTGGTTGTTTTGGTCTTACATCCCCTCCAAGGGCAGAAGCGCTAGTTCCTAACGCCCATAATCGCAATCCTTCATTTCTAATATTTATTGCAGCATTGATGTCTCTATCATGCGTACTCAGGCAGTGAGGACAATCTACAAACCTAACACCCAATGAATCATAACCATTTTGCAACATTGGGATTGGTAGTAGAGTCTCGCTACAAAGCTGAGAAGAAGGGAAGAAACGTCCTATTTCTTGGTATGTATGACCAAATCTTTCAGCTTTGTACTTGAGCATGGTTAGAAACATTCCCCATCCTTGGTCTGATATCGACTTTGCAAGGTTTGGATTTTTAACCATGTTCTTAACTGCCAAATCTTCTACACAAATAACTTGGTTTTCGTATGCTATTTTGCGAGATAGCTTGTGTAGAAAATCTTCTCTTGCTCTAGCTATTTTGCTAGAAACTTTTGCTGCCTTACGTTTAGCCTTTCGACGTTTATTAGATGCTTTATCTGTCTTTTTAGCTAATTTCTTCTGTTTGCGTTTTCTATTTTTTTCTAACTTTGCTAATTGTTTTTTAGGAAGGTCGTACTTTGAACCTTCTGAGGTTATAGCAAAGTTTTTTAATCCCAAATCAACACCGATAGCTTCTCTAATTGCAACTACCGGATTGTCATTTTGGTCAAAAAGAATAGATGCATAATACCTACCGTCTGCATTTCTTGATATTGTTACAGTCGTGAATTTTGCATCCGGTAATTCTTTGTGAAACACGGTTTTCATTAACCCCAAATTACCAGGAAACTTAATCACAGAATCGTCTGGCATCAGTTTCACATTCTGAGGATATTGAATCGATTGTTTGCCATGTTTAGATTTAAAGTTAGGGAATTTAGCACGCCCTTCAAAGAAGTTGACAAATGCGCTTGAAAGATTGAATGTGACTCGTTGCAACACTTGACTGTATGCAATTCCTAGCCATTCATACTCCTTTTTCAACCCTGGAAGCAACTTATCCATAGCTGCTTTAGAAAGCCCTTTTCCAGTTTCTTTATAAGCAATAGTCGTGGAATTAAGCATATAATTCCACAACCATCGAGTATTTCCAAAACACTGAGCTAGATAAGATTCTTGCTCATTAGTGGGATAAATTCTAACTTTAATTGCTCTATACATGGTATCGACCCTACCGTGTTCATATATTCATGGTAACACACATTTTGTTAATTGTGTTACCAAAAACAAAATATTTTGCTCGTTTCGTCGTTGTAGTCTTTCCGGTTTCGCTACGCTCAAATATGGTCAGACTATACTCCGTGCGAGTACGCCCCGCTTCGCTAACAACTCACGCGCAATTCATGAGCGAAAATGCGGTGTAGCTCTGCTTCCCGCATTATTCGCGTCTCACACTTCCGCTTCGCGGTAAGATGTGAGCCTTCTTGCTGTTCAAGGTAAAAGGTGGGGACTCTGCCCACCCTAGTGTCATCTAAAAGTCTCCGGGAGTGTGGAAACCGTGTGTCTTTAGACCACGGCGGGGGTCTTAAACCCTTGCGTTTCTGAACTTTTGATAACGCGGTTGTCTCTGTTAAGGAGCCGCCATCAATAAAACTTTTTCCAACAGCCAAGGAGCAATACGGTTACACCACACAGCTAAATGACTTTGCCATCCTACCAAGATTTCCGGTGAGTCTCTTTGTAGTCCGGTTATCAGTGTCTGAGCCACTCTCTGAGGAGTCATCGGTACTACCCACCGAAACCACTGTAAATCTCGCACCATATCAGTGTCGGTTAAAGATGGTAACAAGGCTACGACTCGGATGTTGTGTGCGGCTAGCTCGCCGCGCAGGGCTTGAGTGAAGCCCACAATTGCAAACTTAGTGGCTGAATAAGTTGCCATTGTTGGTGCAGCCACTTTGCCCATCAAACTAGAAACATTAACGATTGTTCCTGAGCCTTGTACTACCATGCGTCGGGCAACTAGACGAGTCATGGTGTACATTCCGATTAAATTAACGTTTATTTCTACCTGTACATTTGGTAGTCGAGACTTTAAGAAGGGTGCTTGATGTGCGACTCCAGCACAGTTAACAAGCAAATCAATTGGTCCGTGATCTCGCCAAGCTTGGGCGATCGCAATATTCACTTCTACCACATCAGACAAATCCAAAGGCAAAATAACAGCCTCCACACCCAGCATCTCTATCTCACGAGCGACTTCGGCTAACCAAGCACTGTCTCGTGCTACCAACAACAAACGTTTGATTCCTTGCCTTGCTAATTCAAAGGCGATCGCCCGCCCAATACCACGCGAAGCTCCAGTAACAAGAGCCGTTTTTCCTTGAATATTCATCACTAAAACCTCAAGAGTTAAATCAGTGAACAGTGAACAGTTATCAAGATTTCAAATGACAACAAGTACTGATAACTGACAACTGATAACTGGTTGAACTGAACCGTTCGCAGTAAGAAATTTTTGAGAAAACTTGCTTGTCTTACCGCATTCTTCGAGAAAAACTTTGGGTATGTATTTAGTCAGATTTCAGTAAACCTTGAGTTGAACTGGCAATACGTAAGAGTCAAGCGAATTAAGCAACCGTCTCAAGTTGTCTTTAGTGTAGCCAAACGAGCAACAAAGATATTTCTGAGCTATCTTGCGGGAAAATGGGTGTAAAGCAGTCGGAGAAATATCTTTCGCACAATACTAGAATCAGTGAATCAGTGAAAAGCCGAGATTGACGTATAACATTGATGGCACCTCTTTTAGGTACAAGTATCTACCAGAAACAACTGTCTTTGCATACGCTAGCAAGGGGATCAACTACCTGCAACATTTATTAACAATAAACCTTGACTTTTACGTAACTTTACAATTTTCTCAGAAAGAACGAAGGAGCAACAGTGCTTTACTCTTGGTTTCAGCAACTTTTAAATGAGGAACGACAAGATTATGAAAAAGCTTATTAATAAACCGGAAGACTTTATACGTGAAATTCTAGAGGGTATGGCTGCGGCTCACCCAGATTTCATTAAAGTAAATTATGAGCCTGTTTTTGTTTATCGAGCCGATGCACCGATACAAGGGAAAGTAGCAATTATTTCAGGTGGTGGTAGCGGTCACGAACCAATGCACGCTGGGTTTGTCGGGATGGGAATGTTGGATGCTGCCTGTCCGGGAGAGGTTTTCACTTCTCCGACCCCAGACCAAATGTTGTCAGCGGCAAAGAGAGTCGATGGTGGTGCTGGTATCCTTTATATCGTCAAGAACTACAGCGGCGATGTGATGAACTTTGAGATGGCAACAGAATTAGCCCGTAGTGAGGGTATCCGGGTATTAAATATTTTGATTGATGACGATGTGGCAGTGAAAGATAGCCTCTATACTCAGGGACGCCGTGGTGTGGGCACAACAGTGCTTGCAGAGAAAATTTGTGGTGCTGCGGCACAGCAAGGGTATGATTTGCAGAAAACTGCAGATTTGTGTCGTTATGTCAATAAAAATGGTCGGAGTATGGGGATAGCACTGACTTCCTGCACGGTACCTGTCAGAGGAACGCCGACCTTTGAATTAGCGATCGCGAAATAGAAATGGGCATAGGTATTCACGGTGAACCAGGACGGGAACGCATGAACCTGAGATCAGCAGATGAGATAACCGAGATGCTGGCGCTATCAATTATTGAGGATTCACCCTACACCCGCACAGTGCGTGAGTGGGATGAAGAAAAAGGCGAATGGGTGGATGTGGAATTGATTGATCCGGTTTTTCAGCAAGGCGATAAAGTATTAGCTTTTGTTAACAGTATGGGGGGTACTCCTCTTTCTGAACTTTATATCATCTACCGCAAACTAGCTGAAATCTCCGAAAAGAAGGGACTGCAAATTGTGCGAAACCTAATTGGTCCTTACATCACTTCTTTGGATATGCAAGGTTGCTCGATAACACTGTTAAAGTTGGATGATGAGATCATCCGGTTATGGGATGCATCTGTGAAGACACCGAGTCTACGGTGGGGAGTTTAAGAGATGGTGACAAAAGAGGAGATTTTGCGATGGTTGCAAACATTTGCAGCCCAGATAGAGCAGAATAAAGATTATTTAACTCAATTAGATGCAGCAATAGGAGATGCTGACCACGGGATCAATATGCATCGCGGTTTCAAAAAGGCGATCGCTCAATTGTCAACTGTTGCTGATAAAGACATCGGTAGCATTTTGAAAGCAGTGAGCATGACCTTAATTTCCTCAATCGGCGGTGCTAGTGGTCCTCTTTATGGAACTTTATTTCTGCGAGCAAGTACAGCCGTAGCTGGTAAGCAAGAACTCACTGACGAGGATATGCTTGGAATGTTTAAAGCAGGATTAGATGGTGTCCTTGGGCGTGGTAAAGCGCAACTTGGCGATAAGACAATGATTGATGTGCTTTCCCCATCTGTGACAGCTTTTCAACAAGCTGTAAGTGAGGGTAAAGGCACATTAGAAGCAATGCAACAAAGCGTAGCAGCAGCAGAACAGGGGGTGAAAGATACTATACCGATGGTTGCCAAAAAAGGACGGGCTAGCTATTTGGGAGAACGTAGTGTAGGACATCAAGATCCAGGGGCGACTTCGTCTTATTTGATGTTGAAGAGTTTGTTGATAGTGCTAGAAAGTTCTAGGGGATAAAGCAAAAGGCTAAGCAGTATTTTTCAAGTTGTGTGAGAAAGTGTATTGATAAATAGCATAGAGTGTTTATGAAAGTATTTGTTTTTTTACAAAAAAAAATGTGCATACTCTTTAAAGATAAAAACCTTAATTTTCAATGTTCATGTCAAAAAGTCCTCACTTAATCAGGTCATTAGCAAACATTTTCTTCTGAAGCTAGATTCTATTTTTTTAGAAAATTAGTAAAATAACATACAATCTCAAATTAAACTTTACTGTACCTTCACAAAGGGGGAGCTATGAGTCGTCCTATCGTTCTCGGTATTGTTGGTGATAGCGCTGCAGGGAAAACAACACTGACTAAGGGGATTGCTCAGGTTCTTGGACCGGAGAATGTTACAGTTATTTGTACAGATGATTATCATAAATACGACCGTCAGCAACGTGCTGAAATTGGTATCACTGCTCTTCATCTTGACTGCAACTATCTCGATATTATGCAGCAACACCTGTCGTTGCTTAGGATAGGACAGCCAATTCTCAAGCCTGTATACAGCCACAAAACTGGTACCTTTGAGCCACCAATTTATGTGAAGCCAAATAAATTTGTGATTGTGGAGGGATTACTGGGTTATTCCACCCGTGGTGCTCGTGACTCCTACGATGTGAAAGTTTACCTTGCTCCCCCTGAGTCTGTACGTGCCCAATGGAAAGTCAAGCGGGATACACAAAAACGAGGGTACACAGAAGAACAAGTGCTTGAGGAACTTAGAAAACGTGAGCCAGATTCTGAACAATTTATCCGTCCACAAAGGCAATGGTCAGATATTGTGGTAAGTTTTTACCCTCCTAGTGAGGATTTAGAGCAACTCAATGGACACCTAAATGTACGTCTGGTACTCCGTCCGACAATTCCTCATCCAGATTTTACCCAGATTATTAACTACGGCGATGGCAGTTTTGAGTCAGCAATCCGCTTGGGATTAGATCGAGATATGAGCAAACCAGTTGATGTTTTGGAAGTAGATGGTCATGCCACTTTAGAACAGGTTAATAAGTTAGAACAGTTTATTTGTGCTGATATGCCCTATCTCAAGAATATATGCGATCGCGAAGGAAACCCAGAGTTAGGCAAAGTCGCTGGTACAACAGGGGAAACCATCCAGAGTTACCCCCTTGCTCTCACCCAACTCTTAATTACATACCATATGCTCAAGGCAACACAAATTTATCAGTAGAAAACCGGATAAAATACCAAAAAAGACTCTAAAATTAAATATTTTGTCAAATCTATAGATGTTTTCAGAGTTACAGGGGATAACTAGGAATAAGTCCATATATCATGATTTTTCCTCTGTATTCGTTTATGACTTATTGTCTCAGAATTGCCGATATACCTGTGACTGAGCGTCCGCGTGAGCGGTTATTAACGCATGGTCCTAAAATTTTAGCCACAGCCGAGTTAATAGCAATTCTGCTAGGCACCGGTCAAGGACATGGAAAACTTTCTGCCGTGGGTCTAGGACAATATATTTTACAGGAACTGAGCAAACACCAGCGAGACCCTTTGGCAGTTCTGCGAGATGTTAGCGCCGCCGAATTGATGCAAATTCCTGGTATTGGTCCAGCCAAAGCGACAAGCATATTAGCGGCGATAGAATTGGGGAAACGAACCTTTCAATCGCGCCCAGGAGAACGCACGTTAATTGATAGTCCAGCAGCAGCAGCTGCTGCTTTGAGTCAAGACTTGATGTGGCAAAAAACGAACGTTTCGCAGTGTTATTGTTGGATGTAAAGAATCGTCTGCTAGGAACGCAAGTAATTACTATTGGCACAGCAACAGAAACTTTAGCTCCTCCTCGGGAAATTTTCCGTGAAGTTATTCGTCAAGGAGCAACGCGGGTTATAGTCGCACATAATCATCCGTCCGGAAATGTGGAACCTAGTCAAGAAGATATTGAATTAACACGACAGCTGTTAATAGGAGGGCAATTTTTGGGCATTCCTGTTTTGGATCATCTGATTTTAGGCGATGGTAATCATCAAAGTTTGCGAGAAATCACAACATTGTGGGAGGATTGTCCGCAGGGGGATTAGATTTGTTGTAAAAATTTGGTTTAAGGCTATTTGGAACCGCAGATATAGACGCCGAAGGCGTCTTCCCGCTTTCTTACGCAGATGGACGCAGATAATTTATCTGTGTGCATCTGTTGTTTCATAATTCTATAAAAACTATCTGATTGTCGTTAATTGTCAATTGAACTAACATGATTTACTTTTTAGTTGTTAATTATTATTCCACAAATCTCATTACTAAACTGATTAGTACTCTACCAAGTTATAAAAATCATGATTATAAAGTAGTCATCATTAATAACTCTCCCGATGACAACTCTATCTATCATCTTAAAAATGAATCTGTACTCATCTTTAATGCTGAGAATAATCTCGGCTTTGGTGGTGGTTGCAATTTAGGGCTTCAATGGATTTATACCCAAGCTCCTCAAGGATTTGTCTGGATAATTAATCCAGATGCTTATTTTGTAGAAAATGTTATAGATAAAGTTCTGTCCTTCTTTGAGGGTCATCCCAAAATTTCTATTCTCGGCACAATTGTTCATACTCCTACTGGTGAAGTTTGGTTTGCAGGCGGTCGCTTTCTTCCCTCAACAGGAACAATTATCACTCAAGATTTGTTGAACGATACAGATGCAGATTACATTGCTTGTGATTGGATTACAGGTTGTAGCTTTATCATTAATCTTCGGAATTTTGATGAGTGTCCTCAGTTTGATCCTGCTTACTTTCTCTACTATGAGGATTTTGACTTTTGCCGACGCTATGCTAATCAGGGACATTTCATTGCTGTAACTAAGCAGTTTGGCGTCATACATCAGCCTTCTTCAATTACGAACAGATATGTTTTTCGGAAAATCAAGAATAGTACTTATGGTTATTTATTATCTTTAGATAGATATACAAGTAAATTTATTCTTAATCTCAGGTTAATTCGGTTGATGTGTTATGCTTTGGTTTTGATTTTTGTAAAACCTCAAGTAGCCTTTGGCAAATTTGCTGGCGTGTTAATGTATTGGAAGAGAACACTTTCTTAAACCTTTCTCTCCAATGCTAGGCTAAGGTTATATCGTAGAATTAAAAAAACTCACAGGCTCGTGCTATGGTTGTACAGATTCCACCCCGTCTTTACTCAATTGAGGAGTATTTTGCACTTGAGGAAACCGCCGACTTCAAAAGCGAATATCGTCATGGAGAAATTGTTCCCATGACAGGTGGTTCGATTAACCATAATCAAATCGTTGTTAATTTAATAATTGCCCTTACCCTCGGACTTAGGGAGCAAGATCTCCATGTTTACGCTAATGATCTACGCTTATGGATTCCTCGTTACCGCCAACACACTTATCCAGATGTCTTAATTATCAAAGGTACACCGATTTTTGAGGAAAGACGTACTGACACTATACTTAATCCCTGTATTATCTTTGAAGTTCTCTCTAAATCTACCAGTAGCCGAGATAGAGGTGACAAATTTACATACTATCGTTCTATTCCTCAATTTCAAGAATACGTTCTCATTGACCAATACCAAATCCACATTGAGCAGTTTAGTAAAACCCCAGAAGGTAACTGGCTATTTAGCGAATCTGATGCTGAGGATGGAGTTTTGACTCTAATTTCGGCTAACTGCCAAATTTTGCACCATCAGATTTATGAACGGGTTCAGTTTGATAGAAATGAGCAAAATATTATTTAACCTATCCATTGTTTTTTCCCAACCTACAGGCATAAGCAACTATGCTAAAAATCTTTTTCCTTTTTTAAAAACTCTCAATCCAACCCTATTAGCTGCTCAAAATTACCCCGAATTTAACTGTTATTCAATACCAGATAATCTGACTCCTGCTCAAGGGACAAAAGGACATTTTGACCGCCTTGTATGGACACAATTTCAACTGCCAAAAATCTATCAAAAACTGAAATCTCAACTTATATTTTCTCCACTTCCAGAAGCGCCCCTTTATACTGATTGTCGCTTGATGGTGATGGTTCACGATCTGATACCGTTGCGCTTTCCCAAACTCTTGTCACCACTTACGCATTACTTTCGGTACTACATTCCTCAAGTTCTTACCCAAGCGGAACATATTATCTGCAACTCTGACGCTACAGCAGGTGACATTATCGACTTCTATCACATAAGCGCAAGTAAAATCACTCCTATTCCCCTCGCACACGACGCCAATCATTTTCGTCCACTTCATTTAACACTTCATTTAAATAATGGCGAGCAAGATACCTACCCCACAAGATGTCCCTATTTTCTTTATATTGGGCGACATGACCCCTATAAAAACTTGCACAGACTTATCACCGCCTTTGCAGCATTATCTCACAATGGGGAGTATGAACTGTGGTTAGCAGGACCACAAAATAGACGCTTTACTCCTATGTTGCAAAAGCAAGTTCAGGAATTGGGGATAACCGATAAAGTCAAATTCCTCAACTATGTTCCTTACAGCGAATTGCCCAAAATTATGAGTTGTGCGATCGCCCTCGTCTTTCCCAGTCTTTGGGAGGGTTTTGGTTTCCCAGTTCTAGAAGCAATGGCTTGTGGTACTCCTGTGATAACCTCCAAGCTCTCGTCTTTACCAGAAGTAGCTGGCGATGCTGCTATCCTCATCAACCCTTACAATGTTGAGGAAATGACTCATGCGATGCAAACAATTGCAACTGATTCAGTCTTGCGTCAGCATCTTTCGATTCAAAGCATAAGTCGGGCAAATCAATTCAGTTGGGAAAAAACAGGACTTGCTACCGTCGAAGTCCTTAAACAATACCTGTGAAGTACCCCATCTTGCTTCGCTGAAAGATGGGGCGTATCCATTTTCAACTAGTACATAGTTATGGGGATTCTCTTTTTACTTTTTACTTTTTACTTTTTACTTGTTAAGGTGTTCCCACTGCGCCAGAGTAAATCAAACCGCGTTGCATATCCATTGTTAAAATTGCCCCATCCCGAATCACTTGAGTTGCCTTTTTCACACCGACAATAACTGGTACACCAAGACGCAAGCCAATCACGGCTGCATGACTACTAAGACTTTCTTCTTCAGTAATAATACCACCAGCTTTGCGAATTGCCTCAACAAAATCAGCACTCGTACCTTGAGCAACTAAAATATCTCCGTAATTAAAGTTACTAGCATCTGTACCAGTCTGTACGACTCGTGCGCGACCACTGACAGAACCTTGTCCCAGTCCAATTCCCTGACCGAGTACCGCCGTCACAACTTCAACTTTAATCAAATCTGTTGACCCGGAAATCCCTTGGAGAGTCCCAGCAGTCATCACAACCAAATCCCCTTCAGACAAGAGTTCTCTTTCTTGAGCCACGTTAATAGCTGCTTGGAATGTCTGACCAGTGGAAGGAAGTTCTAACATCAACAACGGTTTGACTCCCCACACAAGTTGCAACTGTCGTGCGACATTCACGTGAGGTGTCACTGCTAGAATAGGTGTTTTGGGACGAAACTTGGAGACATTCCGTGCTGTCGCGCCTGTTTGCGTTAAGGTCATAATTGCTGCTGCTCCTAGCTGTTCTGCAATTTGACCGACAGCTTGACTGATAGCATTAGGAATGGAATGTTTGGTGTCTCTTACCTGGTTAGCGTTTGTGTGAAGCTCCACCTGTTGTTCCATACGTTCAGCAATTCGTGCCATCGTTGCTACAGCTTCCACAGGGTATTTACCGACAGCAGTTTCATTCGAGAGCATAACCGCATCTGTACCGTCTAAAATCGCATTTGCCACATCGGACACTTCAGCGCGAGTCGGACGGGGGTTGTTAACCATGCTGTCTAACATCTGGGTGGCGGTGATAATGGGAATTCCCAAGCGGTTGGCGGTTGCAATGAGCCGCTTTTGTAGTATCGGGACATCCTCTGCTGGTAATTCCACGCCCAAGTCGCCTCTTGCCACCATAACACCATCACACAAAGCCAGAACAGCTTCCATTTGTTCTATGGCTTCGTGCTTCTCAATTTTGGCAATGACTGGTATGTCTTTACCCGTACTGGAAATAAGTTCTTTAATTTCTATCATGTCTTGGGGGTTGCGGACAAAGGAAAGTGCAACCCAGTCCACACCCTGATCGAGACCGAACATAAGATCTTCTCGGTCTTTTTCAGTCATTGCTTTCACAGAGAGGTAAACGCCTGGAAAGTTCACGCCTTTATTGTTTGAAAGCGTTCCTCCTACGGTAACGCGACAGTGCAAGTCTCCTTTTTCGCGGTTAATCTCCTCTACGACCATTTCTACACGTCCATCATCAAGGAGAATTCTTGCTCCTACAGGGACTTCTTCTGCCAAATAATCGTACGTGACGCAGCTAATGTCCTGTGTACCAATAACTGGACGATTGGTTAAGGTGAAGCGATCGCCTTTGACCACGACAATAGATCCGTTGTCAAACTTTCCCAAGCGAATCTTAGGTCCTTGCAAGTCTTGCAGGATGGCGACTGGTTGATTCAGTTCAAAGGCGGTTTGCCGAATGAGACGAATATTACGCTGATGGTCAGCATGAGTCCCGTGAGAAAAGTTTAGCCGCAGTGTTGTTGCGCCAGCTTCAATAAGAGCTTTGAGCGTTTCTGGGCTACTGGTTGCAGGACCAATTGTGGCGACAATTTTTGTTCGGCGTACAGAATCTTTTAATTGCATAAAAGCTAAATTTAGGGAGCTACTCAGGGAATTATCCTAAATCAGGGAGCACCTGTTGTCTGTTGCTGCTGAGTCAATCACGAATTGGGTAGATGAGTGAGGTAATGAGGAGGTAAGGTCATGAGAAAGTTAAGAAACTTATTCCTCTTGTTGCCTTGGCGACAGATACTTTACTTAATGCTTAACCCCTGCACAGAAGTGTCTTCCCCCTGTCTTCTTGTTTCTTTGTCTTCCTTCTCCCCTTATCTTCATTCTATTGAGCCACTCAGCACAAGCTCGGAGGATGTTGAAATCATACCGTTATTCAGCTGCTGATTTGTCAAGAAGTAGATAAATCTTGTGACACACAAGTTTATGATCCGTCATTTTGCATTGCAAAACTTCACTTTCCTTATAGAAAAGTGGCATTATCTAAATACTATATCTCGTTAAAGCAACAAGGAGTTCATAATGCCGACGTCGGAGGCAAAGAAGCCACTGACAGTCCCGCCAAAGGAATTTTTAGCACCTCCGGGTGATTTGAATCCGACGCTGCTTATGTTTGTAGCAGCTATGGCAATTCTTGTATTATCCAATTTTGGTTACTGGGTTTGGCAATGGCCACACTGGTTATGCTTTATTGCAAATACCATTGCTTTACACATTGCAGGAACCGTGATTCACGACGCTTGCCACCAATCTGCCCATCGTAACCGAGTGCTAAACGCCATGTTAGGACATGGCAGTGCTCTGATGCTAGCTTTTGCTTTTCCCGTATTTACACGGGTACATCTGCAGCATCATGCCCATGTGAACCATCCAGAAGACGACCCAGATCATTACGTTTCCACAGGTGGTCCACTGTGGCTGATTGCGGTTCGTTTTTTATACCACGAGGTATTTTTCTTTAAGCGACAACTTTGGCGCAAATATGAGCTACTGGAATGGTTTATCAGCCGCTTGATTGTGCTTTCAATCGTTTCTATCTCGATTCAGTATCACTTTTTGGGTTATCTTCTCAATTTTTGGTTTATTCCAGCATTTGTCGTAGGAATAGCACTAGGTTTATTTTTTGATTACTTTCCCCATCGCCCCTTTGCTGAACGCGATCGCTGGAAAAATGCTCGCGTCTATCCCCATCCAATTCTGAATCTCCTCATTCTGGGTCAGAATTACCATTTAATTCATCATTTATGGCCTTCCATTCCTTGGTATAATTACCAGCCCACATATTATCTCATGAAGCCTCTTTTAGATGAAAAAGGTTGTTATCAATCTATCGGTCTTCTGCAAAAGAAAGACTTTTTTGAATTTGTTTATGACATTTTTTTAGGAATTCGGTTTCATCACCCCAACCCAACTAAAAATGATTAACTCATCCCCCGGCTATGAAACTATCACTAGTTCCTAAGAGGAACCGCTACGCTACAGTTTCATGAAAAGCCGGGGGAAAATCAAAGCCATTAGTCATTAGTCCGAGCGTCCGACGTATGTTTTAGTTCCTCAGAGGAACCGCTACGCTAGACGATATTCGTGGCTTTTTAATACGTCGGACGCTCTGAATATCCTTGCCAAAGAGCAACCTGCTGTCTCAGTTCCAACATATCTAAATGATTACTGGCAAATGCTTTTCGTAAAAGTGGATAAGGAATAAACTCATCATACTTTTGAATTTGTGGAGCTTCTGCATGACTGACTAAATCCTCATTATAGATTCTTTGCTCACATAACGAAACAATTTCAGAATAAAGAGATTCAATTTTTTTCGGAGCTAATTTCAGAGTCACAAAATAAGGATTATCGCCACTTATACTGCTAATTTCCAACGACTCGCGGCAAAAGCAGTTAAGCAATCTTTCCAAAGTACGGTAAGCCACAGTACCCATCCAAGGAAAAATGCAGCACTTTCCCTTTTCCAATTGGAAAATATTACGTTTATCTAGTTCAGCATCTCTTGCTATTTCACGAACTGACTGCAAACGCTTTAAAGCATTTTCTTGTAAGTAGCTGTACTCGATATCCTCAAACAACACCTGTCGCATTCGTTGCAAAACTTTTGTATGAATCGTACCACTACCACCACGCCAATAAATACTAGCCTTACCATCTACCTGCTTAACCAAAATAATCTTTCTTTTAAAATCAACATCTACAACTTCCCAAGTTTTCCCTGCCAAAGCAAATAGATGTCCCACAGGAGATGGCATTACGATACTACCAATTTCTGTCGTTCCTTGCTTGACAACATATTCCTGATTATCAGGAAAAACAGCATAAAACTGAAACTTTCCTATTACCTTTTCCCCAGCTAAACCAATGATGAATTTACCTTGCTCAGTTAAGTGAAGATGGTCAATCTCAATGAGATAGCGCAACAATAACTTAAAATCTTCCTGAGAAATAGCAGCAAAAGTCGGTAGATTTAAAACCTCTTTAGCAAGAGCAGCAGGAGAAAGTTCTCCCATTGATACTAAAACACTCATTGTCTGATGATATAACAAACTCAACGGATATCTAAGAGGCTTAATGGGTTCAATCCAACGCTCCTCTAAATAAAGTTGAATAATTGCAATACATTGCAAAAGTTGCCAAGGAATTTGTTCTGGTAATAATGCTTCTGAAGAGACTTTCTCCTCAGCGCAAACAAACCGCATATCAGCCGCTTCACCTCTTCTTCCAGCACGTCCCAACCGTTGTAAAAAACTAGCAACAGAAAGAGGCGATTCCAACTGAATCACTCGCTCCAAATAACCGATATCAATACCCAACTCTAAAGTCAACGTAGCAGCAGTGACTGCTGGATGATTCGGTGTACGCATAGCAGCTTCAGCCGCTTGACGCAAACTAGCAGAAATACTACCGTGATGTACATGATAAACATCTGCATACCCCTCCTCAGCAGCAATTTGACGCAAAGATGAAATCACAGATTCCGTTTGCGACTTATTATTAGCAAAAATAAGACACTTCCGAGACTTACTCAAATTAAAAACATATCTATCATATGCACTGATACTTCCTTCTCTCTCCTCTTTTCCTCTCTCTGCGACGCCAGTCGCTACAACGGGGGGCTTTGGGGTCCCCACGATAGTGGGGTTGGGGGGAAACCCTCCAACGCGCTGGCTCCTCTCTGCGCCTCTGCGGTTCGTTTCATAAACATAAAAATGCTCAACAGCAAGTCTAATTTGACGTTTTCCCCCCTCAATCTTCGGAGTTATCACCAACTTATCAGTCCCAGAACATAACCACTCTTCAGCCATCAAGTCATCACCCAAAGTCGCTGATAAACCAATTCTTCGGGGTTGTCTTTGAGTTACTCTTGCCAACCGTGCCAATTGACAAAGAATCTGACAACCTCGTTCTGAACCCATAAATGCATGAATTTCATCAATAATGATAAATCGCAAATCACCAAACAAACGCATCAACTCATGATGTTTGTTAATTAACAAACTTTCTAAAGATTCTGGTGTAATTTGCAGAATCCCCTTAGGATTCTTAAGAAGCTTGCTTTTATGACTTTGACTAACATCACCGTGCCAATACCAAACTGGAATATCCGCCTCTTTTAATAAATCATTGAGACGTTCAAATTGGTCATTAATTAAAGCTTTAATAGGACCAATATAGAGTGTACCAATTGTAGTAGAGGGGTTTTCATGTAAGAGAGTCAAAACTGGTAAAAACGCTGCTTCTGTTTTCCCTGAAGCAGTACCAGCAGCAACGAGCAAATGAGCATCAGTGTTAAAAATGACTTTACAAGCCTCAATTTGTACTGGTCTTAATTCAGTCCAGTTATGATTGTAAATATATTCTTGGATAAAGGGAGCGAGTCTGGAAAATAATGATGGAGAACTCATTATCTAAGTGGGGAAGAAAGATAAAAAAAGAGAAATGCTGTTTGTGCAAATTAAAAGCACAACAGTTTAGGAGTTATCAACTATGATATTTTACAAGCGTTTAGCTACTGTTGTATTAGCAATAGCTACGGTAATAGTAATCGCATTTTTCCATACACTTGCTTTAGCATTGCCAGAACACGAAGTTGATGCGATCGCATCCCAGACTACCGTATTAATTGCACCAGCGTTACAAGAAGGAGATATAAAAGCACGTAGGGAGTGGGATCCAGGTTCTGGGGTGATAATAGCACGAAAAGGTAAAACTTATTACGCACTCACTGCACTCGGTGTTGTGCGAACTAAAGGATTTTATGGGGTACGCACGAGTGACGGGAAAGTACACTTAGTAGAACATAAAGAAGATAATTCCAGCATTCATCCTTTACGTAGGGAAGAGGGAGAACTGAGAACAACAGTAAAAAGTTTTGATTTAGCGTTAGTCAAATTTGAGAGCGAGCATGACTATCCTGTTGCTTCTTTGGGGAATTCCGAGAAACTTAGGAGCAAAGATGTCTTATATGTTTCTGGTTGGCCCATACCCCAAAATCAAACTCCTCGTCGAGAACGGGTTACAGAAGTCACATCATTAAATCAAATAACTTCTCAACCTCATTCTGAAGGGGGCTATAGCTTAGCTTACAACATTCAAACCCGCCAGGGCATGGATGGCGGTCCGGTATTTAGTCAAGATGGACAAGTTGTTGCTATTCACCGAAGTGATCGCTCAAATGAACATGGATATTGTCTCGATCCAAAACTGAGCGGAAATAATAGTTGTGGTCTGCAAATCAGTCATATTGTGCATGCAATCGAAGCAGAGGATATGCGCTTGAGTTTTGATCGCGGTTTGATAGATCCAAAAGTGATTGCACAGGGAATAGCAAATAAATCAACAGCGGATGTGATTTCAGATGTTTACAAACTGTTTACCTTTGATTTAGATGCGATGTTGAGAAATAAGCCTTCTTTGGGATGTGGAAGTCTATTGCTAGGAGATAAATGTCCAAGAAGGAATACATCTAAACCGTAACCAATCTGAGCAAAACGGTGTTATTTAGACTTCGCTCTTTGAGTGGGTGAGGTGGGGAGTAGAAGTCAAAACACAACATTTCCTGACAAGTTTTATGAAGAAAATTAACAAAAACGAATGCTTTTCCAAAAACAAGAGTCATCCATTGAATGAATATGTACTGGAGCTAAATAGAACATTTTTCTGTTTGCAGACACAACGCCTGCTAATCGCTACAACTAACAGCAGTCATGACTTCTACAATTTCATCGGCAAAGTTCTCATTAATTCTTCACATTTCACTCCTCTCTTCCGGATTTATACTGAAATATAATATATATGCATTTCTATTTTAAAAAAATTATATTCTCTCTTTTAGAATTGACATCAGGTGTGAAATGACCATGAGATTCAGTTTATTTACCCAAGTCCTTAGTGTCATAGCACTCACACTAAGTTCTACTGCTATTAATGTTCAACCCAGCTATGCTCAGAAAGAGAAATTTTTCTGCGGTATGAGCAGGGGTAACCCAGCAACAATTGTTAACACGAATAGGGGAAATAAACCAATCATTAGCTGGGTTTATACAGCTTTTCCGCCACCTTGGACGCCTCAGCAACGCTGTGAGGAAATCTCTGATAGGTTCAATCGGTTCTATCAAAACGGCACACTGAAGTTTATAAGAGCAGGGGAATTTGGTCGTCAACCTGTGTTGTGTGTTGCCAGTTACAGTGGTGGTTCTTGTTTGCCTGATGGGGTATTAGTCACTCTCGCACGAGGAACAAACCCCCAGCTTATTCTATATCGGTTGCTTAATAAATCGGTTGGGGGCGGTGGCAAAATCATTGAACTGACAGATAATAAGAGCAACAACGTGATTTCCAATGTCGGTAATGCCTCCTATCTTGATGTACAAAAGCTCATAAGTGAAGGAAGCGAATCAGAAAAATGCCCATCTGGACTACCGATGTGGGAATGTTGAGGAAATTGTAAGGTAAACCAATATGGATTGGCGCTTATTAAGCATGCTTGCCTGTATTGGGGGTTTATCAATTTTGTTGCCAGTATCAGCACCATTAAGCCCTAGAATTGTAGTTGAACAACCTTCAAGCCAACGTTCGGTAAAGGAACTACAGCACTTAGCCAAGTCAATCACAGTCAAAGTGCTTGCTGGAGGCTTTTTAGGTTCAGGGATTCTCATTAAAGAACAAGGTTCTATTTATACTGTGATGACTAATGCCCACGTCATGATTTCGGGGGATCCTCCCTATAGAATTCAAACGCCCGATGGTCGGATGTATGAAGCTAAACTTCCCAATCAGCTACAGAAATTGGATGCTACTTCTTTTAAGGGCAAGGATTTGGCGATTTTACAATTTTACAGTCCTAGTACCAGATATGCTGTCGCATCCTTTGGCTCAGCATCAAGTTTGAGTGTGGGGAATCAAGTGTTCGCTGCTGGATTTCCGTTTAATGTTGAAGGAACCCAGGATGTAGGTTTTGTTTTCAAAGCAGGTCAAGTTTCCTGGGTGTTGGACAAAGCCTTGGAGGGTGGCTATTGCATTGGGTATACCAATGATATTCAAAAGGGTATGAGTGGGGGACCTTTACTCAATCAGCAAGGAAAGCTAGTGGCGATTAATGGAATGCATGCGGAACCTCTTTGGGGCGAGCCTTATACTTATCAAGATGGAACAAAGCCAGAAGCAGCCCTACGGAAACGAATGAGTAAATATAGCTGGGGTATTCCGATTGAAACATTTGTGGAATTAGTGTTACCATCTTTGACCGAAAATCAGAGGGCGCAAGTTCCTGCTTTCAAGCATGGGGATAAGCCCGTAGGGGAATTTAGTCCCCGTCGTGAAAAACCGTCTTGATGATTTATCAAGTTAGCAGTTTTAAAGATGAAGTATTCTTGTGTTCTTCCCGCAGCGCTATTTGGTGCAGCAGTCGTAGTTATACAGCCTCAATTCACCGTAGCACTATCTCCCAAGCAGGTTAGTGAGATTGCTAGACAATTTACCATTCGCATAGATGGAGAAAGTATTGGTTCTGGGATCATTTTTGAACGCAAGGGGAATACATATTTTGTTCTCACTAATCACCATGTTGTACAAGAAGCTGGGAGATACGAGATTCACACCCCAGATGGCGATCGCTATCCAGTGTACTATAGCCAAGAATTGCCCGGTTTGGATTTGGCAGTATTACAGTTCACAAGTCAGAAAGATTACAGCACTGCAAAATTTGGTAACTCCGATCAATTAACAGAGGGGATAACTGTTTATGCGGCGGGTTGGGCTCAGATACCAGGTTTGGAGCAACCCAGTTATCAGTTTACTAAGGGAGACATTCGCAGTCGTTTGCAAAAACCAGATAAAGGTTATGCCTTAGTTTATAACAACGAGGCTATACCAGGCATGAGTGGCGGTCCTTTACTAGATGAAAATGGTTTGGTTGTGGGTGTGAATGGGGGAGCGACTCCTCCTGATCCTTCCACAGGAACTGTTTTGCGATTGGGAATTCCTATGAAAATATTTTTAGCAGCCAGAGGAAATTTAAGAACGCCAATTACCCAACAAGCAACTACCAGCCAACAACCAATTACTACCCAACAACTAACGACTACTAAAAAACCAATTACTACCCAACAACCAACCAGAACAGCAACGCAGACTAGCAAACAACAACCAAGTGCTGAAAGTTTGATCAGTTCAGGTGGAGCTAAAGCTCAAAAAGGAGACTACCAGGGAGCTATTGTCGCCTATGAAGCAGCTTTGCGGATGAACCCGAGTTATCCTGATGCTTACTTCCAAAGGGCTGTCGCTTACTACGAACTCAAGAATTATCAAGCAGCATTTGAGGATTTAAACCAAGTCGTTCGCCTGACTCCCAATAGTCCTGTTGCTTACATGAACCGGGGTTTAACTCAGGATCTCCTGCAAAGAAATCAGGAAGCTGTTAAAGATTATAGTAAAGCGATTAGCCTTAATCCTGACTATGCAGCAGCTTATTTAAACCGAGGAGCCCTCAAGAATGAACTCCAAGATTATCAAGGAGGACTATCTGATTTAAATAAAGCAATTAACCTCAAATCTGACTATGCTCTTGCTTACTTAAATCGGGGTGATTCCTACATTGGTCTCAAAGATTATAAAAGAGCGATCGCTGATTTAGACGAAGCAATTAGACTGCAACCCAATAGTGCTCTTACCTACTCAAGACGAGGTTTTACCTATAGACAACTCCAGGAGTATAAGAAAGCAGCTTTGGACTATGACATGGCGATCAGCATCCAACCAGACTACGCCTCTGCGTACTTTGGCAGGGCTTTTATCCGTCGCAGACTGCAAGATGATCAAGGTGCTCTTGCTGATTACAGCAAAATAATTAGTATCAGTCCAGAATTTGCAGAAGCTTACTACAATCGTGGTCTGGTTTATCAG
>JAAUSC010000233.1 GCA_012031965.1 Scytonema sp. RU_4_4 | reverse complement strand
GCAGAGGAGCCAGTGCGTTGCGGAGCCAGTACTGCAGTCCTTGTTTCCCTCCGTAGGTATCTGGCGTTGGGGTTCCCCCCGACGGTGCGACCTGGCGTGGCGCAGAGTAAGAGATAAAAGAGTTTGATGCTTTTTATCAAAACTTGAAATTATGCAAGTTAGATGTGTTTTAGCTTATTTAGGTCACCTTCAAATTTTTCACCACATACTGGCAAAGTCTCTAGGGAATGCTCAGCATTTTTATTTGTCTTTTTCCAACATCAAAAGAATATTATTGATTTTGACGTTTATCATTGCCCAGGTTTTCAGAAGATTATCTTTTTACAGAGATATTGCACGTGACTTTTCACCACAGTAAGAGGAAAAATTTAAAAGCTTTACTGCCATTACATCGAGCAGCAATCACAGGAAATCTTTAGTTTGATTCCGCACCCAAATCTAAGTTAATATTTTTACCACGATAAATTTGTACTTCTGCTTTTTCTGATAGCAGAAAGTTCCTGTGGGGATAATGCACCAACGGTTTGAACAATTTTTTTACTCTGAAAGAGTTGCTTTTATAATTTATTTAAGTGTATAAATTTCTCGTTTCGAGTGCATTATCATATAGTACCTTTCGTCTCAAGTGAACCACCAGTAATATAGTTTTTCATACTTTCCAAGCAAATCATCAAATTTGTTTATAAAATTTAAGGTTAGCTTTTTTACAAGGTGCGGTGGGAAGCATGAGAGCCTCTACCTACTTAGCTTACGGTCTAAACTGAACCTCGTGCTTCATATCTACACAGTCCCTAAAACCTCCACTCTGCACAATTCTGCGTCATCCACGGCTACAGGCTAAGGTCTGTGCTTACTGGAATTTCCGTCAATCAGGCAAGATAAGGGGACTTGCACAATCATCAGAATTGGTGAAAAAATTGTACGGCGAGTCGCCATTGAGCATTCTCGCTTGCAAGAAACCCAAAGAGGATACCAGTGAAAGTTTTAGTTGTAGGAAATGGAGGGCGGGAACACGCCCTAGCCTGGAAACTGTTGCAATCAAAGCAAATTGAGCAAGTTGTGTGTGTACCAGGAAATGGGGGAACGGCAAGCATGGAACGCTGCCAAAACCTGCCTTTGGCTGTAGATGACTTTGAGGCGATCGCTCAATTTGCTCAACAGCAGGGCATTTCTCTAGTCGTGGTGGGACCAGAAGTACCCTTGGCAAGAGGCATCACAGATTTTTTAACATCACGAGGTTTGAAAGTTTTTGGTCCAACAAAAGCGGGAGCGCAAATTGAGGCAAGTAAGGCTTGGGCAAAAGCTTTGATGCAGGAAGCAGGAATTCCAACAGCACGATCTGCCGTATTTACAGAAGTAGCTGCGGCAAAATCCTACGTGAAAGCACAAGGTGTACCTATTGTTGTCAAAGCCGATGGTTTAGCAGCTGGTAAAGGTGTCATCGTCGCTGAAACCCTAGAACAGGCACAAGCAGCAATTGATGCCATGTTTGGTGGAGAATTTGGCAGTGCAGGGAAATTTGTTGTTATTGAAGAATGTTTGACTGGGCAAGAAGTTTCTATTTTAGCGTTAACGGATGGGTTAACAATTCGTCCGTTACTGAGCGCTCAAGACCATAAGCGGATTGGTGAGGGCGATACAGGAGAAAATACTGGTGGTATGGGAGCTTATGCTCCAGCACCTATTGCCACACCAGAGTTGATGGCAAAAATTCAAGCAAGAGTTTTAGAAAGAGCGATCGCCACACTCAGAGCAAAAGGCATTGACTATCGAGGTGTGCTTTATGCTGGGTTAATGATCAATCATTCCGGCGATTTTAAAGTTTTGGAATTTAACTGTCGTTTTGGCGATCCAGAAACACAGGTTGTGCTACCACTTTTGGAAACACCCCTAGAAGATTTAATTTTAGCTTGTGTTGAGCAACGTTTGGCTCAAATGCCACCCATCACTTGGAAGCAAGGTGCAGCTGTTACAGTCGTTGCTGCTTCTGGTGGTTATCCCGGAGTCTACGAGAAAGGAAAGGTTATTACAGGCATTGAGCAGGCAGAGGCACTAGGAACCATTGTATTTCACGCTGGAACAAAAGCATTCTCAGGCGGGAGCTTAGGAACAAGACAACAATTGGTGACAGATGGCGGTCGAGTGTTAAACATTACCGGAGTAGGAGAAAATTTTGAGCAAGCGCTTGCGCAAGCGTACAACGGGATACAGTGTATTCACTTTGAGAACATGTATTATCGACGAGACATCGGTCACCGAGTCAGGTAAGAAGATGGGAGATGAGGAGGATGAACAGGTAAAAAGAACCAAGTCAGTAGGTCGGTACAAATAAAGTTAACGATGTTTTGGCAGTCATTAGTCATTAGTCATTAGTCATTAGTTAAGAATCAAGGGTCAAAAATTATTCTCCTCCTGCTCCCCTGCTCCCCTGCTCCCCTGCTCCCCTGCTCCCCTTTCCCGCTTCTCCTTACTTGTTTGTCTATTAACTGTTAATTTTTAGTTATTGGGGTAGTTTCAATCCCTGACTGGATAAATGCAGAACTATCCCCGCCCTAACAAGTCAAACCTTAATAGGTATTTAGGTAAACCATACACTTTCTGATTACCTCATTGTCAGCACCATAATCACTTTTTAAGATGCTAGCTTTTTTAAAAACAATCAGAGAAGCAATTGTCAATTGGTGGTCGGAGTTTACCCTCCAGACAAAACTTTTAGCAGCTGCCACTTTGGTGGTATCTCTGGTGATGAGTGGTTTGACCTTCTGGGCGGTGAATACAATTCAGCAGGATGCACGTCTGAATGACACTCGCTTTGGTCGTGACCTTGCACTGCTGCTTGCAGCTAACGTTGCTCCGCTCATTGCTGAGCAAAATCTCACCGAGGTGGCACAATTTTCCCAACGCTTCTACAGCAGCACCTCTAGCGTGCGTTATATGCTCTATGCTGATGAAATGGGGAACATCTATTTCGGCATTCCCTTTTGGGAACCGGAGGTGGGAACATCCCTTGCCATTAAACGGCGCATAGAACTACCAGACGATTATGCTGCTGATGCAGAAAAGCCGATGGTGCGACAACATCGAGCACCAGATGGAGAAGTCACCGATGTGTTTGTTCCACTGACTGTAGATGGTAAATACCTGGGTGTGTTGGCAATTGGGATTAACCCCAACCCAGCCGCAGTGATCTCAACAAATTTCACCCGCGATGTCACCATTGCCGTTTTTATCTCAATTTGGGTCATGGTGATTTTGGGAGGAGTGATTAACGCTTTGACAATCACCAAGCCAATTAAAGAGTTGCTAGTGGGGGTAAAACAAATTGCTGCGGGTAATTTCAAACAGCAAATTGACTTACCATTAGGAGGCGAACTTGGGGAACTCATTCTCAATTTTAATGAGATGGCAGAGCGCTTAGAGCGCTATGAAGAACAAAATATTGAGGAACTGACGGCGGAAAAAGCCAAACTAGAAACTCTCGTTTCCACAATTGCTGATGGAGCAGTCCTGATTGATAATAGTATGCAGGTGATTTTAGTTAACCCTACAGCACAGAGAATTTTTGGCTGGGAAGGAGCCGATGTTGTAGGCAAAAATGTTTTACATCACTTGCCTGCAGCGGTAGGAATGGAAATCACCCGTCCATTATATGAAATAGCAGCGGGGGAATGCGAAAGTGCTGAATTCCGTATACCGCTGACTCAACCCATCCAGCGTACTATCCGCATTCTCCTAACAACAGTTCTTGACCAGCAAAGAGAGAGTGTTAAAGGTGTTGCGATCACCGTGCAAGATATCACCCGCGAGGTAGAACTGAACGAGGCAAAAAACCAATTTATTAGTAACGTCTCCCACGAATTGCGAACGCCCTTATTTAACATCAAATCATTTATCGAAACTTTGCACGAATACGGAGAAGATTTAAGTACTGAACAAAAGAAGGAGTTTTTGGTCACTGTCAATCATGAAACCGATAGACTAACCCGCTTAGTGAACGATGTTTTAGATTTGTCAAAGCTAGAATCTGGTCGCAATTATCACTTGAACGGGGTGGACTTAGCGCAGGCGATTGAACAGACACTACGTACTTACCAACTCAATGCTAGAGACAAAGGTATTGAACTGATTCAGGAAATAGCGCCTCAATTGCCCCTCGTCGTCGCTCACTATGATTTGTTGCTGCAAGTATTAGCTAATTTGGTTGGTAATGCTCTTAAGTTTACTAAGGCGGGTGGAAAAGTTGCCCTCCGCGCCTACCAACTTCAACCAAAGTCCAGTTCTCATCATCAGACACCCAAAGTACGGGTAGAAATTTCCGACACCGGGATCGGTATTGCCCCGGAAGACCAACAAGCCATTTTTGACCGTTTCTTCCGGGTAGAAAACCGAGTTCACACCCTAGAAGGCACAGGTCTAGGGCTATCTATTGTGAGGAATATCATGGAAAAGCATCACAGTAAAGTTCATTTGGTGAGTGAAGTTGGTATAGGCACGACTTTTTGGTTTGACTTGGGGGTGTTTGATGAACAAGCGTCTCGTGTTGAAAAATGATATTAACAATCAGTTATAAGTTATCAGTTATCAGTTACCAGTTACCAGTTATCGGGTAGGAAACGGACTCGTCCACCCCTTGTTCACTGTTTACTGTGTACTGTTTACTGTTCACTGGTCACTGGTCACTGTTCTTCGATGCAACCTTTGTTCGACTGCATCAAAAGTCTCCGCTTTTTTTGCGAAGGACCAACGGACTGTTTTTCGCCCAAGTTCCGGTGTGGAGTAAAAACTAGAACCTGGTACAACGGCTATTCCGACTTCCTCAACCAGGTATTTGGCAAATTTATAATCATCTGCATGAGAACTGTATTGACTAAAGTCACTCATTATGTAATAAGCACCTTGAGGTGGCTGTACGATAAATTGATATTTTTCCAGAATGTTGACTATCCGATCTCGTCGGATAGTGTATGCTTCTTTTTGAGTCTTAAAGAAAGACTCTGGCAATCCCAATGCAGCGACTGCAGCGTACTGGAAAGGAGCTGGTGCGCAAATTGTTGTAAAGTCATGTAGCGTCCGAATGGCTGCACTCAAGTTAGCAGGAGCACAGACATAGCCAATCCGCCATCCGGTTATGGAGAAACTTTTACTCATACCACTAATAGTTATAGTTTGCTCAAACATTCCATCAAGACTTGCTAGAGGAATGTGTTGATGTTCGTCAAAGGTAATGCGATCGTAAATTTCATCCGTAACAGCGACAACGTTAAATTCTCGGCAAAGACTAGCTATATGATTTAATTCTTCCTTTGTAAAAACACGTCCAGTAGGATTATGAGGTGTATTAACAATGATGGCTTTGGTATTATATGAAAAAGCAGCTCGTAGACGTTCTGGATCGAGTTGATAAAAAGGCGGTTCCAACCTCACAAAAACTGGTTGAGCTTGTGCGAAATTAATGGCGGGGAGATAATTATCATGAAATGGTTCTATGACAATAACTTCATCACCCGGATTAACTAAGCTGAGCATCGCCAAGACAATACCTTCCGAGACGCCGCAAGTAACCGTAATTTGCTCCTCTGGGTCATAGTGTAAATCGTACAAGTTTTGGAGATTATTTGAGATTGCTTGGCGAAGCTCTGGAATTCCCCAGGTGTTTGTGTATTGGTTATGACCCTCTTCCATTGCTTGACATGCAGCTCGAATCAGTTCAGGAGGGGAGGGGAAATCAGGTAATCCTTGAGCCATGTTGATGGCTTTATGCTTGATTGCAAGCCTTGTCATTTCACGAATCAGAGAGAGACGAAAATCATCTAATCGCTTAGCAGATGGATACATTTATCCTCCTGTGAAATTTAAAGTATGAGAAGAATTGTTTCGCTGGTAAAGACTGTTGCTTCCGGAATGTAAAATTCACTGTTAACGATATGTTATAAATGAAGTTTTCTTTGACTTATGCACTTATGAAGGCACTTTGCTTTAGTTTTAAAATTAAAGAATCTTGTTTTAAGACTTACACATTGACAAACTAGGCAAGCTGAAGTTCCCTCTTGCTTTATCGTCAAGTTGTAGACAGAGTAATCATCAAACAGATGAATAATAAAGCCAGCAGTAAAAGAAAAGCTTGATTACGTCTCATCCAGTTTTTCACGGTTGCGCCAAAGCTGTTGGCGTCACGCTGCTGCTGCAACTCTAACTTATGCTCCTCAATATTTTGATAGAGGATGCATTCTTTAGCAAAAGGACGCTGGGGAAAATTGCAAGTATCATCGGCGTGGTAAGTGCAGCTGTTACAGAGATACTCCTTCCCTGTGGCGCGGTGTAGGGGAATCCCAGGATGTCCATAAGCTTTCAACTGAGTACCACAATGAGGACAGGTGACAGCTTGAGAATTCACGGGTTGATGACAGCGAGGGCAAGTTGCAGTGTCCACTAGCGTAGCGTTAAAGAGCAAACATCTTGATTTTAGCGATTTCCTTGTAAGGATGGGTACAAAAGACTCATCTTTCTGTTTTTGCTCATCGTAATTCTATGCCATTTTTGAGCATTTTTTGAAAATTAATGCCCTTTGAGCACGCTACGGCGATCGCACTTGCGGACTCTCTTGTGTCAATTCTGCGGAAATTTGCGCACTTGATACTCTCTTGACTCCACAATCGGATACGATTTTCCCATTGCTTCGGTGAACTTGCGCTCAATAGCGTCCAGTGCTGCTTGGGGTATGCTTTTCCAATTCTCGCGTGTCGCCCAGTGAATGACTAAAACGACTTCTGTAGTATCCTTGGGATTGATCCAAACTTCTTTACCAAGAAATCCTGGATATTTAGCCAGCGCCTGTGTCCAAATTTCCGCATCTTTTTGGATATACTTTTCTCGTTGTTCGGGCGGAACTTTCACCTTAAGTAGTTCGATTATCACACTTTTTATCCCTTGTGTGTGTCTGTCAGAATAGAGCTGTAGTCTATACTAATTATCCTTTCACCATAGGTCTATAAAATAGATTTATGAAAAAGGAGCATTTGATTTGAAAAAAGTGATAGAAAGGCATTATGGACAATAACAACTGGATGCAGCAGTTATTAATGTTAGGTATTGGGACAACCTCTGTTGTTGCAGACAAGCTGCGGGAAGTGGGCGATCAACTTGTTAAGGATGGTAAGCTTGACTCTGAGCAAGCCAAGACGGTTATGGATGATATGGTACAGCAGTTGAAGTCGGAGCAGGGAAATTGGGAGTCTAATATGCAACGACAACTGCGAAATATGTTACAGGATTTGGGAGTGCCTCGTCAGTCGGAAGTAGATGAACTGCGGGGTAGAATTGATCGTTTAGAGCGTCAAGTGCGTGATTTAGAAAATAAGCTTTGGCGTTAAGTGTCGCTTTGTGATTTACACTAAGTTTTGTCCTACTGGTTATCTTAATTTCCAGACTAAGTAGGGAGGATTAATTTTGAAAGCGATTTTACTCAGCATGGGCTTCATGCTGGTTTGTGTTTTAGTTTTAGTGTTGGCGCAAATTGGCGGTAACAAACAGGATAGCGCCATTGCTGCCCAGTTGCTCGAAACGACTCCAGCGCCCATCCAAGTACAAGAAAACAAGACCCTAATTGCGAGCAAAACTATGTCTGATGCCAATGTCGTCACTACGCCCTCTGGACTTAAGTATACTGAGTTAAAAGAGGGGACTGGTGCGACTCCCAAAACTGGACAAACAGTTGAGGTTCACTACACAGGTACTCTCGAAGATGGTACCAAGTTCGATAGTTCACGCGATCGCAACCGTCCCTTCGATTTCAAACTCGGTGTTGGACAGGTTATTAAAGGCTGGGACGAAGGACTGAGTACTATGAAGGTAGGCGGTCGTCGTCAATTAATCATACCTCCAGAGTTAGGTTATGGTGCTCGTGGTGCTGGTGGTGTGATTCCACCCAACGCGACTCTAGTTTTTGATGTGGAGTTGCTGAAAGTTAAGTAATAAGGAGTCAGAAGTCAGAATTGGTGAATATCCCCACGAATAAAAATTCGGGGGTTTTCGCTCGTTTTGACTGGGAACAAGGTAACGAACACTCGTCGATGAGTCTCAAAGACTCGTTGATGAGTCCTAAAGACTCGCTGACGAGTCCTAAAGACTCGCTGACGAGTCCTAAAGACTCGCTGACGAGTCCTAAACAGGACTTACGCAAAGGTAACGTATTTTCGTCATTGCGAGCAAAGCGAAGCAATCCCGGTCTTGACGAGATTGCTTCGCTACACTGCGTTCCGTATGCCCGGAGGGCACGCTGCGCTAACGCAATGACCAATCATAGCTGCGTAAGTCCTGTGGTTCAAAAAATCATGTCATTCATGAGCGATAGAACGCTTGCAAAGTCAATCTTGAAGTAAGCCATTAAAAAACGAATTTTTTCTCTATCTTTTTTGACACCGTTTGAGTAGGTGAGTCTAAAAGCTGTAATTGCCAAAGTCGCCCAAGGATAAGTTCTCCTGAAAATCTTCATGCGGGAAGTTTTGCAAAGCATTTTGTAGAAATCTCCTTCTTGTCACACCAATATATAACGAACATTCGTTATATTATTTAGCAAAGAAAATTCACAATTCAATTTCTGTCTGAACTTGCAAGTTAGTTAAACCTGCAACTCGCTTGCTATCTTCTGGTGTGAGGCGAATTTTCACCTCAACAACTCGCTTATCTAGATTTTCCCCTGGTTGATTGCTGAAAACGTTCTGTCGGTCAACTTGCAATCCAATTAGCGAAACAACTCCCCGCAGTTCTGTGTTGAGCGCTTGACCCGTCACAACTGCTTTTTGTCCAGTTTTGACTTTACCAATGTCAGATTGATAAACTTCTGCGACAGCAACCATTTGGTTAGTTTGCGCTAGATCCACAATGCCAGAGTCACTCATCTTTTCTCCAACTCGCGTATGAATTTTGAGTATCCGTCCTGCTGTCGGTGCTCTGATGTAAGCTTGTTCCAAGTCAGTTTGTGTACGTTTGACAGATGCAACAGCATTATCAACTTCCGCTTGCGCCGCTTCCACATCCACAGGACGAACTTCAGCAATCTTATTCAAGGTGGCGTCGGCTTCGCTAATTTGCTTAACACCAGTCGCATTAATTCTCTGTAACGCCACTTTCGCCTCACGAACTTGTTTGCTAGCAGTCGCATTAATTCGGTTGAGAACGGCTTTGGCTTCGTTGAGTTGCTGTTGTGCGGTTTCAAAACTCAGGCGTTTGCTGTCAAATAACGAACGAGATTCAGCTCCTTCTTTATATAACTGCTCATAGCGCCTATATTCGGCTTGAGCATTGTTGAGTTCCGCCTGAATTCTCCGAATTGTTGCTTCTTGTGCTATCCTGTCGCCTTCCCACTGGGCTTGTAGTCGGGCGATGGTTTCTTCTTGGACAACTCTATCACCTTGCAACTGCGCCTGTAAACGCTCAATAGTTGCCTTTTGAGCAACAATTTCTCCAGATTTAGCCCCAGCTTTTACCTGTGCGAGTTTTGCTTGAGCCACCTTAACCTGTTCTTGTGCTTGTCTGAGGGCGTCTTGCAGTTTATATTTTGAATCGAGAATTGCCACAACCTGTCCGACTTTGACCTGTTCACCCTCTTTGACAAGTAGTTGAGCAAGGCGATCGCCATCCAACGCCAGAGGTGCAGACAGTTTAATCACCTCAGCTTCTGGCTCTAGTCGTCCCAAAGCTGTCACTTTTTTAACTGGAGGAGCCGTTTCCAGAGGTGCGGGTTTTTGACTGACTATTCCATACTGAGAAATGCCATAAGAAATCATTCCACCTGTGATTGCAGTCGCAGCAACAACTAGCCCAATTAACCATCGATTTGTTGGTTTTGATAATACTTTAAAAGTCATATTCTTCCTCTGCGATTAGCTGTTAGAAGTTTTATTCGGCAGTTCTTTGTCTAGATATTTTTCTAGATATGCTGTTAGCATCTTGCTTAATAAAGAAATTTGTTCAGTAATAGAAACCGCTTGATTATCCGTCAGCCGTTCAAAGATTAAGCCATCAATCAAACTCAAGATAAACCAAGTGATGACTGGGTCTTGAATGCCCAAAATATCATACACTGCTTTTTCATATCGCTGCGTTGCACGTTTAAACGCAACACTATCCTGCATTTCCTTGAAGTCTTGATGTTGACAAAAATCAACCTGTAAATAAATCCACTTAATATAATATTCTTCGTTTTTAGCCAAAAATTTCCCTAAAGCTTCTAGCCGTTCTTGCAAAGTTTGCGTTCCTTCCAGTTCAGCCTCCGCCATCAACACATCTTGCTCACAGACCTCTTCCACTAATTGCTCAAATAACGCCTGTTTACTGGGGAAGTAGTGATACAGCGTCCCAGTAGAAACATTTAAGCCCTCAGCGATTTGGCGCATAGTAATAGCGGAGTAGCCTTTCTGGGCAAATAAATCAAAGCACTTACTGAGCAGCTCCTTACGGTATTGGTCATGGTCAACAATTTTGGGCATTTTTCTTTAGCATTTTTATATCGAACACTCGTTATTTATTAAGCTACTATCATTGCTTCTCGATTGTCAAGCTGTAAAGTGACCAAGACACTTTGGGGCGGGGGTGTAGGGGTGTAGGGGTGTAGGGG
>JAAUSC010000232.1 GCA_012031965.1 Scytonema sp. RU_4_4 | reverse complement strand
TTACCGAGCGCGGATTATCGATTTATCTTTACGGAAGCAAGGCAGAAACTTTGAGTAGGTTTTGCACAAATCTGATGCACTCTTTTCCTGATTTAAAGATTGTTGGGATGGAGCCTTCAAAATTCCGCAGGCTAAAGGCGCATGAGTGCATAGAACTTGCAGAGCGAATAAAGGCTTCAGGAGCAAATGCTGTTTTTCTGGGTTTGGGCTGTCCAAGACAAGAAGTATGGGCTTATGAATATCGCAATCTTTTGAATCTTCCTATCCTAGCAGTTGGTGCTGCCTTCGATTTTCATGCAGGTACTTTACCGCAAGCTCCAAAGGTATTGCAAGATTATGGTTTGGAATGGTTGTTTCGCTTTGTTCAGGAGCCCAAACGTTTATGGCAGCGTTATTTGTTACTCAACCCTCTGTATTTGTGGAATGTGTTTCTACAATATTTAGGCTTGAAAAAGTTTATGCCAATTAGACCAAATGGTAGTGAAAAGATAGAGTCGTATGGATAGTTAATTAGACATCCACATTATTCACTCTCTCTTCTTTTTTTTGCAAGAGAAAATCTGAATATCATTTTAGCATAAACATCTGCTCAAAGCTTGTAATAATGTTAAAAAGTGTTGTTATGAAAGCCAAATTATAAACGGAAAAGGACATTGAGAATACAGAAATAAACTTTGATAATTTGTAGATATTTTTCTTTCCTCAAAGTGTAAAAAAGGAGAGCTATGCTCAAAAACTGGAAACTATTTAGGCGGCGCACTTTTCTGCTAGGTTTGGGAGCTTTTGCAAGCACAGTCTTTTTTGCTGCTGCTACCAAAAGATTCTCGTTTTATAAAAAGGTTCAAGCTTCGTATGATCCAAAGAGAGATTTTTCTGTGGTGGGTAATGCTTCTTTACGTGAGCGAGCTGCAGTTAAAGGATTAACCTATGGAGCATTTCCGTCTTTTGGTTACAATACATTATCTCATGATAAGCAGTTACAATCTATCTTCATTCAAGAGTGTGGTTTTATAGTAGGAGGATTCTATTGGAGTGTCACTCGACCTAGTGCTAGTACTTTTCATTTCACTGAAACTGACTCTTTTGCCCAGTTTGCGTCTGAGCATCAAATGCTCTTCCGAGGGCATCCTTTAGTTTGGCATCAAGAAATTCCTCAGTGGTTAATTAGTAAATTCAAAGACCTCAGAACGACCTCTAAAGAAATTCAGAACATTTTAATAAACCATGTGTCAACGATTGTTAAACGCTATGCTGGACGAATCCATTCGTGGGATGTGGTAAACGAGGCTATTGAGCCTAAACACGGACGATCTGACGGCTTGCAAAACACACCATGGCTAAAGTTTTTAGGTCCAGATTACATTGATCTGGCATTTCGCACTGCTAGAGATGCCGATCCAAAGGCGTTGCTGGTATATAACGGCGATAAATTTGATCATGATACACCGGATGATGAAGCAAGAAGAATTGCGACGCTAAAATTGCTAGAAACTTTGAAGTCTAAAGGTACTCCTGTTCAAGCCTTAGGTATGCAAGCTCATTTGTTTGGGGATAAACCATTAAATCAAGACAAGCTGAGAGCTTTTCTAAGTGATGTTGCTAGCCTTGGTCTAAAAATTCTGATTACTGAGCTAGATGTAGCAGATAACGAATTGCCTAGAGATATAGATGTCCGCGATCGCATTGTTGCAAGTGTCTACGAAGACTATCTTTCTGTTGTCCTAGATGAACCAGCTGTCATTGCAGTGATAACTTGGGGATTTAGCGATCGCGACACCTGGCTTTCGAGGTATCCCCGTTCAGATGGTATACCATTACGACCTTTACTTTTTGATTCAAACCTTCAACGCAAATTAGCATGGAAAGCTATAGCAAGAGCATTTGACAAAGCTCCAAAGCGTTAATTTCAATCCCTAATCAATTTCATCAAGAACCACTCTTGCCCCTAATGGTAAGACCCTATGGTTGCATACGCCAGATGTGCTCAACCCGAATGAAAACCACTATAACAACACACATATAAGGAGGGAGAATCGTGGCTTCCAGAACTCTATCAAGAGTAAATTTTAAACCCGATTTACGCTCAGCCAGAGGTACAAGGATACAAAGAGGCTTAGCTATCAGATTTCTGCGGATAGTAATACTTATCTTTTTAGATGTTATTGCTCTAGTAATAGCATGGAAGTTAGCAGTTTTTTATGGAACTCCATTAGAGTCTCCTTGGACAGAAAAAACATCTTTCCTACTGCTAATTTTAACAGTTGAGATAGGAATTATTGCTGCACAAGGACTCTATAAAGCAGGCACTTATCGTCGTAACTATCCCAGTCTGATTAAAGCAGTCTCATTGTCAGAAATTTTTCTTTTACTGATTGCTTTTCTCTACGAGCCAGAGAGCTATATTTCTCGCTCAACTTTTCTACTATTTTGGTTTTTGTCTATAGCCTTCACCTGTACTGGACGCGGTATCTTTGATGTTATCACGACACTTCTTCGTAAGAAAGGAGCAATCCGTTATCCTGTTTTTCTCATATCCAACACAGAAGACCAACAGGATCATATTAGGTTAATAGAGCAAGAAAATTGCTACACTGTACAGGGAATTTCTGACTCTAGTTGCCTCGACAGAGCTAACAGAGAACAAACCTTGGAATATCTTCGCAACCAAGGGATAGTAGAGGCTTTTGTTTCTTGGAATGCTATTAAGAATCGTCTTTATGTTTGCTGGCATTTCCACACAGCTGGTATTACCATCAGAATACTCCCTATACAAAGTACAGTTTGTCATCCTAAATCCGTATTATGGATGATAGGTGAAGTTCCTTGTATGACTATTCCAGCACCCATTATTACAGGCAGTGATTTTTGGGTAAAGCGGTGTTTTGACCTTTGTTGTTCCATTATTTTGTTACTGATACTCTCACCTGTCTATTTGTCAATTGCTCTGCTGATTAAGCTGGATTCTCCTGGACCAATCTTCTTTAAGCAAGACCGAATTGGTTTACATAGCAAGAAGTTTAAAATTTGGAAATTTCGCACAATGGTAGTCGATGCGGAAAAGATGCAAACAGCCTTAGAAACAAAGAATGATATCAAAGATGGTGTCTTGTTTAAACTGAAGAACGACCCTCGCATCACAAAAATTGGTAAATTTCTGCGACGTTATAGTCTAGATGAATTGCCTCAACTGTTTAATGTTTTACTTGGACAAATGAGTTTAGTTGGTCCGCGTCCTCTCCCTATAAGAGATGTAGAGAAATTCCAAACAGCGCACTTTATCCGTCAAGAAGTGTTGCCCGGTATTACTGGATTGTGGCAGGTTTCTGGTCGCTCCAATATTGATAACTTTGAAAACACGGTGAAATTAGATGTCTCTTACATTGAAAATTGGTCACTCTGGCTAGATTTGAAAATTTTGCTAAAAACTGTTCAAGTTGTCCTGCAGAAGACAGGTGCTTATTAAGCATACAAATCAAATGCAGAAATTTTATCCACCTGCTTCTTCACTTTTTTACTCATTTCCAAAACTTAAGTCTATCAAAGTAGAAGTTTACTATTCTAGATTGATGCTCTTCCTCAAGCTCATATTGCAATTTTTAAAGACTTGTTAAGCGACTGGAGCGATTGGGTCATTGAGTGATTCTTGAATCCCAATCTTGTGCCTCAGTCGCTAAATATGGTTAGATTTTCAAGTTAGATTCCTTCTAAGGGTGGGCTTTCTGTGCGATTTTTGTAAAGGTTTGAGTTTTTCTGTGTTAGTCCTAATTATGAGCAATTGCAAAAATACGATCTACCTGTAGGCGACTTGTGGACCAGCCCAGACGTTTTTGACTCTTTGACCATAGGTAACAGGTTGATCTGTACTTGTTGCACTGACAGTCTGACCATCGTAAGCAACTGTTACCAAGGGCCATTCTTCTTCACCCAATTCGCCAGCACGAAACAGCACCTGGTCAGGGTGAGTTTGACTCCAACCTAACAACACAGCAATCTCGTGCTTGAGTTGTTCTTGTGAAGGAGTCACATTCTCAGAGCGGTTTTGTTCCCGATCCCAAATGACTGCATAATCTGTGACATCAGAAGTGTTCATCGCCCCTTCAAACTTGCGTGCTAAAAAGCGATCGCCTTTCTGTGACCAGCTAATAGGAACTAATACCGCGATCGTTCCTTGTGCATCACTTGGCGAAGAGACCTGAACCTTTAACAGAGGGTCATTAATAGGAGCAGTTGAGCTAATCACTCGCAACTTCTTAGTTTGCTTATCTTCTATAAACAGAACACTAGTTACGCGGCTATTGTGCATTTGTGGTTTGACTTCTAGTTGTACACGGCTGTACATAGCATATCTACCGTCTGGAGAAATAACAGGCATACTGCGGTAGTAACGCACTCCAGAAATCCCTTTGGAACTAATAGCATCTTGGGTCGCTTGTATCCAAGTCCAAGGAATAGGATGAGGACTTCCTACAGGATCTTGCTGTACGACTTGAGCGTTTTGTGTTGGTTGTTCTACAACAGGTACTGCTGTTGACTTATGTGGTACTTCTTTGAGAGGGTCATTTTTAACTGCTTCCAATGTTTTAGTAGCAAGCACTTCTCTAGAAGCAGAGCTATTGTTCACTGCCAAAGCTAGAACTCTAGAGGCTTTTAATCGTTGCACTAAATCGTGTTGATCAGTTACTATCTCCTTTAATGCCGACTCCGATTCTTCTGCTGGTGGCGCTAGCTCAACTGCTGCAAATGGATCATTATCTGGCATTTGAACAGACACAGAATCATCTTCTGCACTCCAAATCTCAATCTTATTTGTTTGTTCATCTATTTGTATTTGCGGTTGGGAAATCGCACCTACAGACATTGGTATGGAGTGAGATTTTTCTGTAAAAGACTTGGTTGGCGCGGCTTTTGATAGTGAAATGAAATTAGCTTCATTAATAGCAGCCGTTGCCCTTAACACAGAGTCAACCGCTACAGAATCAGACTCTATTGTTACGGAAGGTACTCTAGCTACTTGTGTTTGTTGTGCCGAAGTCGTGTGCTCTGATGCTGCCATCAAGGGCGCAATCAGTATTGCAAAAAGACAGTACTTAAGAAATGGTTGCACACGTAACCATCCAGACAGCATAAGGTGTTTAAGCATTTGTTGACTTTCTAGAGGGCGGTTGCTGTGTGAGGAGCAATACTTGTACAGCAATAGGGCAGGCTATCATTATATGTATAACAAGGAACTACCAGTTCTAACGAAATAGTTTACTCAAATTTCGTATACTTTTACAAAATTGAGTATTTGTTACTATTCGTTATGGCGACAGGATTTTTAGAAGAAGATGTGAGTATGGAGCAGTTGCCTGCAGAGCTTGATACGCCAGTTCCTCTAACAGGCGGCTTTGGGGTTCCCTACCAAGAGTGCTGCCATTTATACAGCCTACAGAAGCACAACTCTATTGAAAACCAGAATACAAAAGCTAACAGCAAATGTAACCGCTGCATTGAAATTGCTATTGATATATAGTCAAGAGTCAAGAGTTCATAGTCTAATAGCTATGGACTCTTGAAAGGCATTGCTATAAACGGAACGGCAGTTTGCAATGGGGAAGGGGAACCACGCCAGATACAGCGCAGCATGCCAGACGTTAGTCACCTACTGTGGGGTAGCGCTCAACGGACAATTGCACGCCAGTCGTCTCAATGGAGAAACCTCCAAGGGCGCAGTACCTCCCCCCTGCAGGTGGCTGACTCACCGCACGGCACTGTCCTCCCCAACGTACTAGTTCCCCAAAGGCGCACTGCTTCCTCTTGATTCTTATAACTCTTAACTCTTATGAAAATTGTATTTTTTGGCACTCCTAGTTTTGCTGTACCGACTCTGGAAAAACTACTGAATCATTCGGAATTTGATGTCTTGGCAGTTGTGACACAGCCTGATAAACGCCGGGGGCGCGGAAATCAATTGATACCCTCACCAGTCAAAGCTGTCGCCACCTCTGCGAACGTGCCTGTATGGCAACCTCAGCGGGTGAAAAAAGATATTGATACTTTAACGAAACTTAAAGAGTCAGACGCTGATGTGTTTGTTGTTGTTGCTTACGGGCAAATTCTCTCTCAAGAAATTTTAGAGGTACCTAAATTAGGTTGTATAAACGTGCATGGCTCAATTTTACCGAAGTATCGAGGTGCTGCTCCCATTCAGTGGTGTTTGTGTAACGGCGAGACTGAAACTGGCATCACGACAATGTTAATGGATGCGGGCATGGATACTGGTGCAATGCTTCTCAAAGCGACTACACCGATAGGATTACTAGATAATGCTCAGGATTTGGCAGAAAAACTTGCAGTTATGGGTGCAGATTTGCTGGTAGAGACTTTGTGGAAGCTGGAACACCACGAAATTGAGCCAATTCCTCAAGATAGTTCTCAAGCGACTTATGCGCCTTTGATTAAGAAAGAGGATTATCAATTGAATTGGTCAAAGAGTGCCATACAATTGCACAATCAAATCAGAGGATTTTATCCAGACTGTACCGCTACCTTTCGCAACCAACCACTGAAAATTACCGCCACTGCTCCCCTTGATGATGCTGATGGTTATGAACTACCTGCAGAACTCCAAGAAATTATTCATAAATTACCTAATTTGTCAACTGTATCGGGTAGTCCAGGGCAAGTTGTAAGCATCGTCAAGGGGCTGGGAGCAATTATCCAAACTGGAGAAGGTTTATTGCTATTGCGAGAAGTTCAACCACCTGGCAAACGTCCCCAGTCTGGATGGGATTTTGTTAATGGTTCGCGTTTAACAGTGGGAGAGATATTTGGGAGTGCTGAGTTATGAGTTATGAGTGATTTTTTTATATAACTTAGCACTCAGCACTCTCATAGTAGCAGCAAGTTTCACATGGTCCGTCTGGGTTAACCGCGCAGCGCATGATTTCTGAACAAGCATTGTAGCGGCAACTCGCATCGCCAATGACCCAACGCCCTCCTACAAGGCTTTTTTCACTTGGTCGTGTAGCGGACTGTACGTATAAAGCAATTTTTTGCAAACGATAGCGCCCTGCCTTGAATTGATAGCGGTGGCGGCGCTCTAAAACTGCATATGTTTTGCCTTCAAAGTCAAGATAGTTTCCGGGTTGTGGTGCCCAATCAAGTTTCATACTCCCGAGAGACTGACGCGAATGCGTCAAAATCACCTCTGTTGGTAGAGAATGTGGTTCCATAAGCTTTTGTAATGTGATTTACATTAATAGGATGGTAGCGCACCCGCTTGGGTCTACTTGCGTAGTTTATGTTATAGTTAACGATTTGCTAATATTTTGTAAAAAGAGCTTTTCGTAAGTACACATTTATACCTTTACTCTTTTCTCTCTTGACCTGACGCATCTAGCTCTTTTTTCCAAGCCGCAACCTCGTGACCATCGTAAGGACATAAGATCTGCGCAAAGGGACGGGCGCTCTTATGATGAATCTAAAGCTTTACTAAATATTATTTACATTAATTCATCTTTTGATAAAAATCTAAGTAATTTGAAGACGGACAATAGCAATTTCTTGAAAAGGTTACTCACAAACAAGTGATATCTTTAACGTCTCCAATCACTCCTTTTGATTGACTTTTGATTCACATATATATATAATGCCAGCCGTGCTCAGAAAGTTAGTAGTTTAAACAAGATTGATACAGGGCGAAAGACTCAACTTAAGCGATCCAAAACTCAAATTCATAATTCTAAAATCAAGATTAGACAGTCATTAGAGTTACCCAATACATCCTCATTTAAATGCACAATAGCGTTATTGCAATTTCAAGGTGCTTATTACATTCTTTAAAGTTATGTAGCCTTTTAATTACTCAGGAGAAGCCACTGCGGTAAACTAAGCCATGATTATGATTCTTTCACACCAGAAAAACTCTCTCAAAGGAGCTTTTTTTCAATGTCTCATACCGTAAAAATCTACGATACCTGCATCGGCTGTACACAATGCGTTCGTGCTTGCCCCACCGACGTACTAGAGATGGTTCCCTGGGATGGCTGCAAAGCTGCTCAAGTTGCTTCTTCTCCCCGCACAGAAGATTGTGTGGGCTGCAAGCGATGTGAAACGGCTTGTCCCACGGACTTTTTGAGCATCCGGGTGTACTTAGGAGCTGAAACCACTCGCAGTATGGGTCTGGCTTACTAATTTTTCCGATCGGTTCGCCATTAATTATCTCGATAGCAAGCAGTTTTAGCAGCGGAGGCTGGGTATTACTTACCATTTCCAACAATGGTAAGCAATGTCCAGCCTGCAATATTATTGACCGTCTCGTGGATTGACTAGCCATAACTTTATAACGGTTCTTAGTTATATGCATCACAAGGTAGGGGCACAGCATGCTCTGCCCTTCCAAAAGACACAGCAGTCAAACAAAGTCATTTTTTTGCCAAAATGCTACCTTTGTGCTAGAGACTATACTTGGTTTATTTAGTCCTCCTATAATTTAAGAGTGGTGTGATCAATGTGCGGTATTGTTGGCTATATTGGCACTCAGGCGGCAACAGAAATTCTGCTATCTGGGTTGGAAAAACTAGAGTATCGGGGATACGATTCTGCGGGAATTGCCACGATATGGGAAGGTGAAGTGAATTGTGTCCGGGCAAAAGGTAAACTTTACAATCTGCGTTCTAAGCTAGAACAAGTCGAAACACCCGCTCAAATTGGTATTGGTCACACTCGTTGGGCAACTCATGGTAAGCCAGAAGAGTACAACGCCCACCCCCATATGGATGCGGCTATGCGAATAGCAGTAGTCGTAAACGGGATTATTGAAAACTACAGCGAGTTGCGCGAGGAACTGAAACAAAAAGGATACCAGTTTCGCTCAGATACTGATGTTGAGGTTATCCCCCACCTCATAGCAGAGTTTTTGAAGCACTCCCCTTCCTCTGTTCTTCCCTTCTGCCCTTCTCTGTTCCTTGAGGCTGTTCGCGATACTGTTAATAAACTTAAGGGGGCGTTTGCGATCGCACTCATCAGTGCTGACTACCCTGACGAACTCATTGTCGTCCGACAACAAGCACCCATAGTGATTGGTTTTGGGCAAGGGGGATTTTTCTGCGCTTCCGACACACCAGCTATTATTTCTCATACCCGTGCAGTGTTACCTCTGGAAAATAGCGAATTGGCGCGTCTGACACCTCTGGGTGTTGAGGTTTACAACTTTGCAGGTGAAAGGTTGAAAAAACAGCCCCGGCTGCTTAACTTGAATCCCATGATGGTGGAAAAGCAGGGATTCAAGCACTTCATGCTCAAGGAAATTTATGAGCAGCCAGGTGTCGTACGGGCTTGTTTGGATGCTTACTTCAGTGGTGATTGGAATGTTGGTGATTCTACAAATTCTCCAGTTAAGCTTGGTTTACCAGCAGAGATTTACGCTAGTTTAGAACAAATTCAAATTGTTGCCTGTGGTACAAGTTGGCACGCAGCATTAGTGGGTAAATATTTAATAGAACAACTGGCGGGAATTCCAACCCAAGTGCATTACGCTTCAGAATTTCGTTATGCTCCATCACCCCTGACACCAAATACTCTGACTATTGGCGTTACGCAGTCTGGTGAAACGGCTGATACATTAGCAGCTTTGGCGATGGAACAAGAACGTCGTCAGGATAAAGAACCAAAATATCAAGCACGATTATTGGGAATTACCAATCGCCCAGAAAGTACCCTAGGTCACATGGTACCTCAAATTATCAATACTCTCGCGGGAATTGAAATTGGAGTCGCGGCAACGAAAACTTTTATTGCCCAACTGATGGCATTTTACGCATTAGCATTGGATTTGGCATATCTTCGTCAGACGATTTCTTCTACGAAATTACAGGAGATTATTAACGGGTTGCGGCAAATTCCAGGTGAAATTGAGTCAACTTTGGAAAAACAAGAGCATTCTATTGGACAATTGGCTCATGAGTTTGCAGAAACCAAAGATTTCATCTTTTTGGGAAGAGGAATTAACTTCCCCATTGCTTTAGAAGGGGCGTTGAAATTAAAGGAAATCAGCTACATTCACGCAGAAGGATATCCGGCTGGAGAAATGAAGCACGGACCTATTGCTTTGTTAGATGCAAAAGTTCCAGTTGTGGCGATCGCCACACCTGGAAGTGTTTACGAAAAAGTGATTTCTAACGCCCAGGAAGCCAAAGCCCGTGATTCTCGGTTAATTGGTGTGACTCCTTTCAATGGGAGAGAAGCAGCGGAAATCTTTAACGACTTTATCCCAGTTTCCAAAGTTGATGAATTGCTTTCTCCAATTCTGACAGTGATTCCTCTGCAATTATTGGCTTATCATATTGCAGCGCTTCGCGGTTTGGATGTTGACCAGCCGAGGAATTTGGCGAAGTCTGTGACGGTGGAATAAAAGATGTTGTTGGGATGTCCTTTTTGTAGAGGAATAAAAAAGTTGGACAATTTCTCCTAAGGGCTACTGCATCAGCCATCTCGTCAATATATTCCTCAAATTCTGATTGAGCTGAGGCTTAGTTATCAAACTCTTCTTGTACAAGGTAGACCTCGATTTTCTCTTAATGGAGATGTGAGTATCGACCAAGTACAACAAAGTCTTGAAGGGACATTGCTGCCGATAACCAGGTTGACCGTGGAACGT
>JAAUSC010000049.1 GCA_012031965.1 Scytonema sp. RU_4_4 | reverse complement strand
ACCAACAAACTCAAACTTTTGAACAATGATCGTCCCAGAAATATCCCGGATTTGTTCGGGGGGTGGAGGTCCTGTTGGACGGAACTTGCAGAGGTTTTTCTACAGGGGTAGTGGAGTAGGCTGAGGTTGCTCTGGGGGAGATGGAGTCACGGGATTAATAGACTGCGCCCACGCCGGAGAGAAAGGGAGCAGGGGGAGCAGGGGGAGTAGAGGAAGTAGCGGAAATGGGGGGATGAGAGAGAAGTTTTGCCTTCTCATCCCCTTTGTCCACTTATTCTCTATTTGCTGTAACTTTTGTTTAATTCCCATAGCACGATGATGAAGTTAATCCAGAACTGTAGGGAGTACCTGTGGGAGCATGAGCTGTGAGAATAACAGCACCTTTAGTGTTTACATACCAGCCTTGAGCTGGAAGCGGTAGTGTTAAGGTATCCGCTTCCTTTTTCGCCCTCACTGAATGAGAGAGATTTTCTGCTAGGGAAGCCTCAAAACTAATCAAAGCTTCACTACTAAGTGGCTCACTAGGTCGGGGTGGTAATCCTCCGCGTCCAGTGATGATAAATGCATTCTTATTTTGTTCCCGGTTTGCTGGACACCCCTGCGTTACGACTTCTTCAGGTTTCACTATCTCTGCTGGCAAATCAATAGCTTTTTGGCTGATTTCAGTATTTGGTGTGATGAATTCTACAGATCCAGCCAGCCCCAGTTCAGAACTAGCAGAGATCTGGCATTCTGCGCAAACAAATAATCCTTGGGTATCAATCTGGATGTTTCCTCCTATACCCTTAAAGGCATTAGCGGTGATTTTGCTATTTTCTAGCAAGACAACAGAGTCGGCGGGGCTAAAGCCGGTGATTGTGATGTTACCGCCGTTGCCAGTACCTTCTGCTTCTGCCGATATCTGACTGGCGTGGCGCATTTCTAGGGTTTTCGTTTTGAGGATAATATTGCCACCTTCACCTGATTGAGTTGCTGCTGTGATGCGACCTCTGTTATCCAGCAAAATAGAGCGAGCATTGACCTTGGTGTTTCCTGCATTGCCTGATCCTTGATTCCTCACAGTCACTTGAGCACCATCGGTAATAATCAATCGACCAGTGTTAATTGTCACGTCTCCAGATGAACCGCTGGGTACGGAAGGTAGTCTAAAACGCTGGCGGGCACTTTCACTCTCAATATTGGCACCGGAACTCACTAAACTGGAAACTGAAGTTCCAGATATCGTGCCTCTCACCTCTACGGAATCGGAAGCGTTGATGGTAAGACTTCCTGCTGAACCTGTCGCAGCGGTGGAAGAATCAATCCTTCCTCCATCTTGAACGACCAATTTTGGGGTATTAATGGTCAAGTTGCCTGCATTACCAGCACTGAGTGTTGAAACACCCAAAAGACTTCCCACCAATTGGCTTAGTTCTGCACCGATGACTTCTACAAATTTAGTAGCATTGACGATCACATCTCCTCCAGAACCAGATCCAAAGGTACCAGCGCCGACTCGTCCTCCATTAAGAATGCTCAGCTTCCCAGTTGAGATGTTGACATTTCCCGAATTTCCAGAACTGCGTGTTGAAGCACTGATAAAGCTGAGTACATTGGGATTTTTAAATCCAATCACTTGTACAGAATCAGAAGCATCTATAGTGATGTTGCCGCCAGTTGCATTCGTGAAGGTGCCAGTTGATAGACTTGCACTATTTTGAATCACTAACTGTTGAGTTGAGATTGTAATGTCTCCACCCTTGGTTGCTCCCACTGTTATGGGAGAAAAGACAACAGACTGTCCCGCTCTAATTGTTCCTCCCAATTCCGATGTGATAGCGCCTTCACTATCTAGAAAAATAGAACGAGCAGAAACCCTGACATTTCCTGAATTTCCAGCTCCTTCATTTCTCGCTGTGATGAGAGCACCATCTGAGACTCTTAACTCACCTGTGTTAATTGTCACATCTCCTGACGCACCACTTGGCATGCTAGGCAAACTAAATATCTGTTGTAAGCTTTCCTCCGGCACATTGGCAGAGGAGGAAATCATACTGGGACTTGTAGACGAGCCTGGTGCTGTACCTTGAACTTCTATAAATTCAGAGGCGTTGATGATTAGACTGCCAGCTGAACCACTGACAAAACTAGAAGTACTGACCCTTCCCCCATCCCGAAGTGTCAATCTTGGTGTATTGAGAGTCAGGATACCGGCATTTCCAGCGTTGAATGTCGTGGCGAACAAACCGCTAGGTGTCAACAACTTGGGTTCCACGCCAGTGATTTCTACAGAATCAGTGGCATTGACATTGAGATTTCCTCCTTTACCTGTTCCAATAGTGGCAGACAGAAGCGTTCCTCCTGCAGACAACGTTAAACGCCCAGTGGACACTGTATTATTACCCGCATCTCCAGCACCAAAAGTGGCAGCAACGATAGAACTGGTCAGGTAAGGATTGATTGAGCTTGTCCCAATGACTTGTAAGGAGTCAGTTGCCTTCACGTTGACATTACCACCTGGTGCCGAGCTGAAAGTTTTCGCAACGATGCTTGCCCCTGTGTCCACAAGCAACTGCCTGGTGGAAATATCAACATCTCCTCCTTTACCTGCTTCTATTGTTTCATTTGTCAAGCTACTGCGAATGGTTCCATCTGCATTGCTTCCGCTGACTGTCACAGACTCAGAAGCGTTCACTTGAATCGCTCCTGCGGGTTGATTCCCTTGGTTTTGAATCAAAAGGAGCGAACCATCACGTACTGAGAAGTTTCGCCCCTGTACCTGTATAGAACCGCCACTGACACCACTGGCATCTGCTAAAGCCTGCGATCGCATTTCAATATCCTTGAAAGCAGGCACTTCTGCATAGCTCAAAGTCCAACCACCTGAATTGGTATTGAGCTTCACCAGACCTTCTGCCACACTACCTAACTCTACTCGCCCTCCCTCTGCGGTTAGAGTTCCTCCCTCTAGGCTGATATTACCCCCAACCAATGCCAAGGTTTGACCGGGCTGTACGCGCAAACCTGTTGAGTCACTACCTCTGGTTACAGACGAGAGGATGGGATTAGCAACAGTTAAGTCATGACCCTGACCTTGTACGCGAATTGCTCCCGGATTTTGCCCAAATTGCAAGCCAATAGGAACACTGATTGTCAATAGGGGGGGAGTCTGAGCATTTGTGGCGCTAAACTCTACACCATCAGCAAACTTAAGGCTATTCGCCGTACTTCCTAAGAAAGAGCCGCCAATATTGAGTTGAGCATTTGGACCAAAATTAATACCGCTAGGATTAATCAAGATGAAATTAGCACTGCCGTTCGCTCGAATCAAACCATCAATGTTAGAGATAGAGCCGCCAGTGACCCGGTTAATAATATTGGCTATATCTGGAACATTGTTGAAAAAGGCTGTGTTCCCAGTAGGAACTGAAAACTCCTGAAAACTATGGAAAAGATTGTTACCTGCTTTTGCCCCTCCTGTAATTTCAAAGACATTGCCAGTTCGACTGACATTTGTTGGGAGAGTTCCATCTGAAGAGATTTGTGCTTGAGCAAGGTTACAAGTCGCTAAAAGACAGCCCAGGTGCAAGCTGCTAGCAATGAGAATTCCGCAAGCAACTAGTTTCATTTTAAAAAAAATGTTTAATTTTACTTAAAGTAATTCAGCGAGCACCCGGTTGCATCTTAAGGAATGATAGACTGCACTCAAACCTACCTGAGTTCCTTTTTTATATATAACTTAGGTAGATTCAACGAAAAACACCATTACTGAGTCTATATTCAAGCTCTAATTGAGGTCAAGACAGAGAGTCAATTTATGAACAAGAAGCAACTTTGGGCAACTGCATTGACAACTCCGATATTTGCTTTGAGTGTTCTGGCATCACTCACCCAGCCTAGCACAGCCTCTAGTTTGAATATTGCTTGCAATACTAACGCAAGTACGCCAACAGTGATTGCTACTGTTACTGAAGATAGAACAGCTAAAAATATCACAATCCTTAACTTTCTTTCCCAGTATTTCTCACCTGAAGATGCTGTGCAAAACTGCCAAAAGACAGCAAAAGTTTTGCAGCATCTTTACAACACAAATTATGCAAACTACTTAACAAATGACAAGTTGAATTCTCAACCTGTTGTATGTGCTGTAGAACGCAGAGGTATCGATTGCAATCATGACAGTGCTCAGATTTTATTTACCCTCAATCCAACAGCTAACTCCTCTCAAGCTTTATACGAAATGTTGGGTAGTGATTTTAAGCAAGCGCAACCTCCCGATGCTAGGACTGTTAGTCGTATTTACTCTGAGATTAAACCTCGTAAGTCTTGGTGGTTCTTCTAAGACAGAGAGTACCAGTTTATACCATTTTGGATTTTAGATTTTGGAGCCACTGCGTTGCGGAGCCAGTACTGCAGGAGGGTTTCCCTCACTTGGTATCTGGCGTTGAGGCTCCGCTCCGTTGTAGCACGTGGCGTGATAATGGAATTGTCAAAGAGTTGCTGAACAAGCTTTTGGACATTCCATCTGTCGCAATCATTATTCAAATTGGTATGACTAACAATTATTGGGTGCAATTCATTTTTGCTTGCTCTGCTGAGAGATAATTTGGTTTAAGTTTGAGAGCTTCGTCAAAGGCGGTGAGAGCCTCTTGAACTTTAGACCTTTTACACTGCGTAAATCCTAGATAGTACAAAATTTCTGCTTTTTGAGCATCTACCAACTTTAACTCTTTCAGCATCCGGTCAAATTGGGCAATTGCTTCATCGTATCGTCTCAAGCCTTGAAGTGCTATACCTCGACCCCGCTGAGCAGCAAAGTAGTTGGGATCGTATGTTAATGACTGGTTATAAGCTTCAAGGGCTTCTTTGTATTTTTGCTCTCGTAATAACGCCTTACCTTTATGACTATAGGTAACTGATAAATCTCTTTTGATAGCTTCTTTTTTGTCAACTTCTGAACTCTTCTCAAGTAGCTTGATTGCTTTATTAATAGTTATAAGCGCTTGATCTGTTTGCCTGAGTGCTAGCAGTGATTCAGTTTTGTTAATCCAGAATACAGGATCTTTCGAGTCTATCGCAATAGCTTTGTCAAAAGCGGCGATCGCCTCATCGTATCGCTTGAGATTATATAACGCCTCCCCTTGGCAATTCCAGCCATAAACTGCCTTTGAGTCAACTACAGTTGCTGCAGAACAAGACTCTAACATCTGACTGTATTCCTGTAAGCCAGCTAATGCATACCCTTGGTTTGTCCAAGCTTGGTAGTAGTTTTTATCGATGCTTAAAATCTCATTGTATTTGGCGATCGCCTCTTTATATTTTCCTTGGTTAAATAGCTGATTGCCTTGTTTAAAAAGGATTTGCACCTCTAGAGACTTCACAAAATTAGAGCGCACAACACCAAAGCCAACAACGAGTAAACCAACTATTCCCAGTAAAATCCAAATGTTCTTAGGAACTGCATTTCTAGAATTGGAAATAGTCTGTTTTACCTTCTGTGAAGGAGTGACTGTTTGAACGAGTGGCTTTTGGGTGTTTCTAGTTGTGACAGAGGGTGGGGGAAGGTGTTTCTCCAATTCCTGGTTAACCCAACTCAAATGAAAAATAGATTGGTAAATACGGTTAGAAACTTTTAGCTGATTTTCCTGTTGCATAAGCAATCCCAAACTCAGCAGTTCTCGTTGTGCGGGACTATTATTAACAGGAACTTTTTCCTGCTGCAAAACTTGCTGATACAACTGTAGTAATGAGAAGGAATTGCATTGTTTATTTCTCAACAGACCATCACGAATTGTATCCAAATGCTCAGACACTAACCGAACTTCCCAATACTCAATAAAGTGGGTTTGTACCAGTTGCTTTACTCTTGCATCTTCCTCACCAGCGAGAATAAAATCTTGTGAGTCCGAGAGCAATTGACAAAGCTTTTGAGTCAGAAACGGTTGACCATTTGTCCATAACAGCACCTCTTCCAACAAGACATAGGGACGGCTAGCTTTTTCATCTAATTTGAAGAATTTGATTCTGTTGCGGCTGAAATCTAAACGTATTAATTCCTGATTAACCCAACTCAAATGAAAAACAGATTGGTAAATGCGGTTAGAAACTTTGAGCTTGTTTTCCTGTTGCACAACCAATCCTAAATTCAGCAATTCTGCTTTTGCGGGACTGTCAGGAACAAGGATTTTTTCCTCTTGTAAGATTTGCTCATAGAGCTGCAGCAGTGAAAAGGGATCGCATTTTTGATTTTTTAGAAGCTCATGGCGAATCGCCTTTAAATGCTCAGACGCGACCTGAGTTTCCCAATGATCAATCAGGTGGGTTTGCACAAGCTGTTTTACTGTGGATGCTTCATCACCAGCGAGAATAAAACCTTGTAATTGAGTGAGTAATTGACAAAGCCTTTGGGTGAGAAACGGCTGAGCACTTGTCCATGACAGCACCTCATCTAGTAAAATATCCGGACGACTGGCTTTTTCATCTAATTTGAATAATTTGATGGTGCTGCGACTAAAAGGTCTTATGTGCGCAGGTTTCTGGTCAACTTCACCTAGCGGTTTGATAGAAAAGTTTTCAGACATGAGGCTATCAAAATAACGCAGTAAATAATTACTTAACTGGAGATTAAAACGAAATTCCGCCAAATTTGTCAATAAATAATTTAACAATAAATTTTTATTACAAAAGAATACAAAATTTAGAATTCACCAACTCAGAAATACCATTAAGTGAGGTAATGGGCAATAGCATTTCACGAAATGTCTAAGAGGGTGTTTATGAATAAATTATTAAGTGGGGTGTGTTACAGCAAAGTAAGCATTCTCGGTTCCAGCAATTGTCTTTTTAGCTGTAACACACCGTCTTTTTTGGTGCGTTACGCTCCGCAGTAACACACCCTACGCATTTAAGATTTATTTTATAAACATCCTCTAATACAAATGATTGGTCTTTTATTCTTTCCTGTTCCCTACCCCCTTTTCCTCCTATCCCCAGAGGCTCGGAGAGTCTGTACTGCACAGCGAGGTACAAACTAAACTCTTGCGGGCTACTAAAAGCCAACACTGACTTTGCGGTAAAGTGTAGGTAGTTTACAAGTTGTTCTTTCTGCCCTCCGCCTTCTTCATGTATACTTGATATCATCTAATTGTTACGAAGTACTAAAAAATCAGGAAAATAGTATATGTAGTCAAACATTTCAAGACTAACCCTATTTTCTCTAAGAATATGACTTCTACTTTCTTGGAACACTTGCATAGTCCCACACGCCCAGTTATCGTCTTCGATGGTGCAATGGGAACTAACCTGCAAACACAAAACCTGACCGCCGAAGATTTCGGTGGTCCTCAGTACGAAGGTTGCAACGAATACCTCGTTTACACTAAGCCAGAAGCGATCGCAAAAGTTCACCGCGACTTTCTCGCCGCAGGTGCAGATGTGATTGAAACGGATACCTTTGGCGCTGCGTCGATTGTCTTAGCCGAATACGACTTGGCGGACAAGGCGTATGAACTCAACAAAACAGCGGCGGAACTCGCTTTGCTAGTTGCTGCAGAATTTTCTACTCCAGAAAAACCCCGGTTTGTTGCAGGTTCTATGGGACCAACGACTAAACTACCAACTTTGGGACATATCGACTTTGACACCATGAAGTCCTCCTACGCTGAACAAGCGGAAGGACTTTTTGATGGTGGAGTTGATTTATTTATTGTTGAGACTTGCCAAGATGTCCTGCAAATCAAAGCAGCGCTGAATGGAATTGAAGAAGTCTTTGCCAAAAAAGGCGATCGCCGTCCGCTCATGGTCTCTGTCACAATGGAAACAATGGGCACAATGCTGGTTGGGACAGAAATCAACGCTGTGCTAACAATTCTGGAACCCTACCCAATTGACATTCTCGGTCTAAACTGTGCCACAGGTCCAGACTTGATGAAACCACATATTAAGTATCTCTCGGAACATTCTCCTTTCGTGGTTTCCTGTATTCCCAACGCGGGTTTACCAGAAAACGTTGGCGGTCAAGCTCATTACCACTTGACACCAATGGAATTACGGATGTCATTAATGCACTTTGTTGAAGATTTGGGTGTCCAAGTGATAGGGGGTTGCTGTGGGACACGTCCAGCACACATTCAACAATTAGCAGAAATTGCCAAAGACTTAACACCAAAAGTCAGACATCCTGAACTTGAACCAGCGGCGGCGTCAATATATAACACCCAACCTTACGAGCAAGACAATTCATTCCTAATTATCGGCGAACGCCTTAACGCCAGTGGTTCCAAAAAATGCCGCGAGTTACTGAATGCGGAAGATTGGGATGGACTGGTGTCAATGGCGAGGGCGCAAGTCAAGGAAGGCGCACATATTCTCGATGTCAACGTTGACTACGTTGGACGTGATGGTGTACGTGATATGCACGAAGTTGTTTCACGTCTGGTCAATAATGTGACACTTCCATTGATGCTCGACTCCACAGAATGGGAAAAGATGGAGGCAGGGCTGAAAGTCGCTGGTGGTAAGTGTCTTTTGAACTCCACCAACTATGAAGATGGAGAGCCGCGTTTCTTGAAGGTGTTGGAAATCGCGAAGAAATACGGCGCTGGTGTCGTTATTGGTACAATCGATGAAGATGGGATGGCACGGACAGCAGAGAAAAAATTCGCGATCGCCCAACGCGCCTACCGCCAAGCCGTTGAATACGGTCTTCCGGCTACCGAAATATTTTTTGATACTCTAGCTCTACCCATTTCCACGGGGATTGAAGAAGACCGCGCTAACGGTAAAGCGACAATTGAGGCAATTCGCCGGATTCGTCAAGAATTACCTGGATGTCATCTCGTCTTAGGCGTTTCCAATATCTCCTTTGGTCTTAGCCCTGCATCACGTATCGTCCTCAACTCCATGTTTTTACACGAGGCGATGACTGCTGGTATGGATGCGGCAATTGTTAGCGCTAGCAAAATTTTACCACTAGCAAAAATAGAGGAACGCCATCAAGAAGTCTGTCATCAGTTGATTTACGATGAGCGCAAATTTGAGGGAAACGTCTGCATTTATGACCCCTTGGCAGAACTGACAAAGTTATTTGAAGGGGTGACGACGAAACGCGACAAAGGCGTTGACGAAAATCTACCCATTGAAGAACGTCTCAAGCGTCACATTATCGACGGCGAACGCATTGGCTTAGAGCAACAACTCACCAAAGCTTTAGAAAAATATCCTCCACTGCATATTATCAACACCTTCTTGCTGGATGGGATGAAAGTCGTCGGTGAGCTGTTCGGTTCCGGACAAATGCAGCTTCCCTTCGTATTGCAGTCAGCAGAAACCATGAAAGCAGCGGTGGCTTACCTAGAACCGTTCATGGAAAAGTCAGAAGCTGGTAACAATGCTAAGGGGACATTCATCATTGCTACGGTGAAAGGCGATGTTCACGACATTGGTAAGAACCTGGTGGATATCATCTTGTCGAATAACGGTTACAGGGTAATTAACCTAGGAATTAAGCAACCAGTGGAGAACATCATCAATGCATACGAACAGCACAAAGCTGATTGTATTGCTATGAGTGGTTTGTTGGTGAAATCCACTGCTTTTATGAAAGAGAATTTGGAGGTTTTCAACGAAAAGGGAATTACTGTCCCTGTGATATTGGGCGGTGCAGCCCTGACACCCAAGTTTGTTGATCAAGATTGCCAAAATACCTACAAAGGTAAGGTGGTTTATGGCAAAGATGCTTTCTCAGATTTGCACTTCATGGATAAGTTAATGCCAGCGAAGGCTGCAAGTCAATGGGATGATTTGCGGGGATTTTTGAATGAAACCACTAAAACGGCTGAAGTGTCAGGAAATGGTCACAAACAGCCTGTAGCGGAGGCGGTTGAGGAAAAATCTCCTGAACCAAAAGAAGTAGATACGCGCCGTTCTGAAGCTGTGGCGGTAGATATTGAACGTCCGACGCCGCCTTTCTGGGGAACAAAGATACTCCAGCCAGAAGATATTCCTTTTGAGGAAGTGTTCTGGTATTTAGATTTACAAGCTTTGATTGCGGGGCAATGGCAGTTCCGTAAACCTAAGGAGCAGTCTAAGGAAGAGTATCAGGCTTTTTTGAATGAGAAGGTGTATCCGATTTTGGAGGAATGGAAGCAGCGGATTATACAGGAAAATTTGCTGCATCCGCAGGTGGTTTATGGATATTTTCCTTGTCAGGCGGAGGGGAATAGTTTGTATGTTTATGAAACGAACCGCAGAGGCGCAGAGAACGCAGAGGTAAGAGCAAGTTTTGAGTTTCCGAGGCAAAGGTCGTTAAGGAGGCTGTGCATTGCAGATTTCTTTGCGCCGAAGGAGTCGGGAGTTATTGATGTGTTCCCGATGCAGGCGGTGACGGTAGGTGAGATTGCGACTGAGTATGCACAAAAGCTATTTGCAGCTAATCAATACACTGACTATCTGTATTTCCACGGTTTTGCGGTGCAGATGGCGGAAGCGCTGGCGGAGTGGACACACGCTTGTATTCGTCGCGAGTTGGGCTTTGATGCAGAGGAACCGGATAATATTCGGGATATCTTGGCACAGCGCTATCGTGGTTCGCGGTATAGTTTTGGGTATCCGGCTTGTCCGAATATTCAGGATCAATACAAGCAGCTGGAGTTGTTGGGAGCAGAGCGTATTAATTTGCACATGGATGAAAGTGAACAGCTTTATCCTGAACAGTCTACAACTGCGATTATTACTTATCACCCAGTAGCGAAGTACTTTAGCGCATAACCTATTTGTATTCTCTTTCCCCTCTCCTTAATAAGGAGAGGGGTGCCCGTTAGGGCGGGGTGAGGTTATTATATTGTGGGCAATAACAAGGCTGGATAAAGATTCATTGTTCTTGCTTTACCTCACCCTAACCCTCTCCTTATAAAGGAGAGGGAACCGGAAAGAAATAAGTTTTTTTTGTATAAGTTTAAAAATCTCAAAGTGAAAATGACTCAACTTTATAACAAAGACAGTGAAAAAGATAAAAGGCGACTATTACGCCAAAATATTACAAAAGCCGAGAAACTGATTTGGGAGAAAATTAGAGATAGGCAACTTGAAAACTGCAAATTTCGCAGACAATATAGTATCGATAAGTTTGTTATAGATTTTTACAGTTCTGAATTGAGGCTAGCGATAGAAATTGATGGTGAAAGCCATTTTCGAGAAGATGCTGCTGAATGCGATAAGGCAAGACAAGAGTTTATTGAATTAGCAGGAATTAAGTTTATTAGATTTACAAATAATGATGTATATGCGAATTTGTCTGGGGTTTTAGAAAGTATTGCTCAGAATATAAAAAATTTAAGGAAATAGTTATGATGTTTGTTGAACTTCACCTCCATCCCCTCTCCTTAATAAGGAGAGGGGTGCCCGAAGGGCGGGGTGAGGTTATTAAGCTATCATGGAGGTCATTGTGCAATAGCAAATTTAGAGCATTATCGCCAATGTATCCAGACCATTTTAACTAAACACGGCAGCTTCAAATCTAAGCTTGGAGATGTGGAAACAGAATTAATTTTTGATACAATACATGACCACTATCAGTTAATGTATGTTGGCTGGAATGGGTTAAGTAGGGTGTATTACAGCGTGATGCATTTTGATATTAAAGATGGCAAGATATGGATTCAGCAAAATATGACGGATGTAGACTTAGCTCAAGAACTCCTTGAGATGGGAGTCGCAAAAGAGGATATTGTGCTGGGTTTACAACCGCCTTCGTCCGTACACGGAATATGGGGTGGCGTAGGTGCATCATAGAAAGAGGGTTCAAGTGATGGTAGTTCATTTTCTATATACGTTCCACAAAAACCTCAAAAATTGAGAAATCAATACTGCATCGCTCCCATTTCTCTGAGTCTAAAGTTACCATTATCGGAAGATGTCCAGGAGGTGCGGTCAGGGAGTAGTTGAGATCAGAGAAATATACCCAGTTACTTTCCTTACGCCAACCAACGATATCACCAAACTTTTCTTGAACTTTATCTTCAAAAAAAAGATTATAGTCAGGATCTGACTTACTAACAACATTTTTCCAGATACGTTTTTGAACACTAAAACCAAAGCGTCCATTGCTAAACTTTACCCAAAGTCTATCTATTGTATTCAAGTATTTTCTAGGAAGTACTGCAATATACTCAGCACTCAAGTAGTCTGAGAGATCTATTTCATCTGGGGAAGAGTCTAGGAATTCTTGCTGAGATAAAACATAGATAATCTTTGCTGTTTCCAAATCAGCTTCTTTCCATTTTTTAGCATGGAGTAATTCTTCCAATTTCTGGAAGTTTCCCCCTACTACTTCGGTGAAATAGGTAGAAGAAGTATAGCTATAGGTTGCAGCATTTTTAACGACTTCTCTCGCCGCCTCAGTTTCATCATTAACTTTTGCTGTAGCACCCCTAAAAGATTTTCTCCATTTAAAAAGCTTTTTTCTAACTTTAGAGTTTATACGAGCTTGTTCTGCTAATTCACTTGCAACTATTGTCTCAGCATTATCTTCACTGTATCCCTGAGTTTTGAGTTGAGTTATTAATTCACGAATCTCTGCAGCTACATCTGAAAAATCCTGATTTATGTTAATATAATTTCCTTGTATTTCAAGATAGTCACCATGAATAGATTCGTTATAGTTCCCGCCCTCTGTGTAAATAGTAAGATTGTTGGTTGTGGTATTATCATCATCGGTTAAGCTGGTGTCAGAATTGTTTTTCGTACGTCTAATTTGAAAAATAAATAAATAACAACCTACTCCAAACAGTAGTCCACCAATAAGATATAAAAAAAGCGTTTGATAGTTTTCTAGAATATAACTTTGTGCAAATTTCAAACCTTTATCTATAGTAGATAAGCTCGCTTGAGCTAAAACTAGAATTAAAAAGGAATATATTATCTTCTCTGCGAATGAAAGTCGATGATTCAGAAGACAGAACTGTCTTGATATTTGCTTGATTTGACTTTTCATAGTTCAACTTATGAGAAGTGCTTTAAGGCAGAGGAATACCTGATAATCTCAAAGCTAATTTAATAACCTCTACCGCAGCTTCCCCTATTACACCATTTGCAGCAGCGTCTCGCATATACTGTCCAAACTGAATCAGTTTACCTTTAGCTTTCGGGTCATTTTTAGCTTCATTTGCCCAATCATGAGCTACTTTTTGCTGAGCATCTCTTGAGCTATATCCCTGATATTGTAGTTGAGTTAATAACTCTTGTATCTGAGTAGCAGCTTGGGATAAGTCCTGACTCAGGTCTATATAATTACCATGTACTTGTGTATAATTTCCTTGTATAGATTGGTTAAAGTTACCACCAGAACCTAGATATATATTGTATGTATTACGATTTTCGTCGCTCATCTAAAAACTCTCTAATATGGATTAATAAATCTATACTACAGAAGACTAATACCAGTTTCCGAAAATTATACATGTGACTAAAATCACAAGCTAGTAGGTTAGATTGAGTGAAGCGAAGCCCAACTGAAATCATTAAAAGCATAACCTACCAGCTGTTTTGATTAAAAACAATAAACTGCCTTGCCAAAAATAATCCTGTTTTTTCTAAGTATGCGATGCCTGAAAACTTTATCTGCGCTTCAACCAACTAAAGACTTCATCAACGGAAAGTGTCAGGTTTATACCTTCTAACACTGGTAAAACATCTGCTCCAGTCAAAAAATCCGGCAAGCGATCGCGATGATAAACTAAGATAGAGCGTTCGCTCGGATCTATCAACCATCCTAGCTGAGTACCATTTCTTAGACAGTGCAGGATATTGCCTGTTACCTTAGTTTGACTTTGAGCAGGGGAAAGGATTTCAATGACCCAAGCTGGAGGAAACTCAATACCAGTGCTAATGATATCACCACTATCATCCAGCGGTAGTAGATTAGTAGCGACAACCACAACATCAGGAACTACTGAACGATTACCGAAAGTACAGCGCAATTCTGGAAAGCCTTCGTAGTGACTTCCTGCTGCATCAATTACTGCAACTAAACGTTTCTGCAACAGGCTATGTTTACCTCCTCCCATCGGTTTTTGAACTGCTTGTGCGTTAATAAATTCCCAAGCTGGTGACTCATCAATGTATGGAAGTTCCAAAAACTCCTTGAGTGTGGTGGTTGCTGGAACTGTAATTGTCATTCCCGTCACCAATTTTTTATTCGAGTTTAGTTATATTTTTTAAGTAAGCTATAATTCGATTTTACCATTAATTTAAGATACAAAAAGGCTGATGGCAGCAAGAAATAGTTCATTGTTGTTGTATTTGCTGTTGTACCCAAAGGCAAAAAGCCTTGAGCGTTGCATTTCTAGCTGCTGTTGTACAATGATCGCCTATGAAATTTACTTCTTATTCACTTTTCGCCGATTGTGTCAAGCCTTCTAATTCCACCACTATAGCAATCCTAAATGATTTATGAAAAATCTTAAGTATTGTAGGGTGGGCAGTGCTTACCGTATTTTGCTGACTACATCCAGGTTTTGCTAAGCACTGCCCACCTTACGTGTCGTTCAAAAATCAAATAGGAGTCCTATATAAGCTTTTGGTATTAGCAAGGTTAATCTGTCATTAAAACGTTCCAAAGTTTTCAATTTCCGGATGTAGTTTTTGATAAATTAATAGAACTTACACAAAAATTATAAGTGTAGGTTCTATTTCTTTTAATACGGTTCAGTTAAGCTGCAAAGTTAAGTAGACAGAACGAAGGTTAAGGAGATAAAGTCCATAACTTTCCTATATCGACCTCTACATAATCAAAGTCTATAAAGAGATTATCAAATGTTACGCAATCCCAAACAAGGACAGACTTATGCAACTGATTTATCGCGGTATCCACTACACAATCAATACTTCTCACATTGCAATAACTCCTGGTGAAGTTATTGACAACAGAATCCATGATGCAAAGTACCGAGGAGCTACTTACCAACGTCAGCAGGTCGCAGAGGGGACATTTCAATCCATATTTGAGTTGAAGTATCGAGGTGTTTCCTATCTGACTGGCACTGGCATGAAGTTGTATCAAGCAGACGATAAAAATCTGTTTCAGCCAGCGATCGCGCCAGAGGCAGTTGTCTAACTAATTATAGATGAGATGACTTTCATTTATGACTAATTGCTCAAAACACTCAACAAATTAACAATCATAAGCAAACATCATGACACTCCAAGACATTGTAACTACGCTCGAAAATCATATTCAAAATAATCAGATCGTCCTGACAAACTCAACGCTAGAATTTATTCCTCTTAACAAGTTTCTGACTATTCTAAACATAGAACAGTTTGCCTTGAGAGATGCTGAAATTAACATCTCTGCAAATAGTGCTTCTCTGACTGGCAAAACATCTCTACTCGGTGTCGAGAATGCTGGACTTGCCATCTTGTTTACTGAAACTGACAGTGGGATAACCTCCAGCCTGAGTGCCATGCTCCCAATCGCTCACATTCCGGGAGCAACTTGGCTCTCACTAGAGAATGTGCAACTTGAATTGAGCTTGAGTGCTGCAACAAATCAAGTTACAGGGACAATCGCTGGCATACTACGTAGTGAAAATATTGACGCCATTGATGTCACCCTAACGGTTGATGCAGCCACCGAGACGACTTGGCAAACGGAAATTTCTCGACTTGGTTTATCTGCGATCGCCCAAGCATTCCTCGCTGGGGTTTCTCGTCCCGCCGAGTTACCAGACTTTGAGTTGACAATGATCGGCATCAGCATTACCCCGGCAACTGGGATGTTTGCTCTCCAAGCTGCAACCACCACTCAATGGGATTTTGGTACCGGAGGCGACGAACTGGGAGTTCAGGTGGCGTTGACGGTGAATCGAACCGTCATGCCCGGTACGAGTCAAATTGATGCCTCTCTCAGCATTATCGGTGAAGGACCTTTGGCGATCGCCAATGAACTAGCACTCTCGAACTTCAGCTTAAATTTCACCTTAGAAGGTGGGGATTGGAACCTATCCGGAGAAGTTGCAGCAGAGTTGTTTGAGCAGATGTTGACTTTATCTGCTGCTTACAGCCAGATGAACGATACCAGAACATTCATGCTGACGACAACAACCACTGCTCAACTGGTGAATCTGGCAGGCGTGGGTAGCTTCAGCATTACGGGGTTGGCGATCGCCCTGACTCGGCAATTAACTCAAGGACAAACCACAGAAACTTCCACTTGGCAAGTCTCGGCAGATGGAGCAATGCGTGTAGACTCCGTATTTGACTTCCAAGGAAACCTGACCCTCGCTCGTGAAGACGAGACGACCCGTCTGGTGTTTATGCCTGACCAAGCAACAGTCACCATTCTGTTACCACCAGATCAACGGTCGTCCATGAATCTAGAGTTTGGCGGCATTTCCATTGTCAGACGTAGCCCTGCTCCGAATACACCAAGTCGCACAGCATGGATGTTTGCAGCTTCAGTGAGCTTGGCATTTAGTGGCTGGCATCCCTCAGTACAACAGGTGTTACCAGACCAAATCAATGCGACCTTCACAGCAGACAATGATTCCGTTCGCCTGAGTGCTGAACGCGTGGTTGCTCCTTTCGACTTTGCGATCCCCGATATCGAAATCGATAACAACACTCGCATTCCCCTCGGTACTGCCCGGATTGATGTCTCTGACTTGGCAATTTTGTTTGGTAATGAAATTGAACTGTCTGCCCGTATTGGGGTCGGTTTACCAGAAAATCTTAACAATCTGTTTGGTAGGGAGGCAGATGGCACACCTGCGGTCAGATTTTTCAATACTTTTGATCCAATGCATCCAGAAGACACAGTTGTTCAGCTGGAACTGGCAATTAACGCAGTGAGCGGTATCCGGGTGACACCCCGCACTTCCATTATTACAGCGGTGCGCCTGCAAGAGGAAAATGGTGAAACCTTCTGGTATTTGGATCTGGGTAGTTTTGGTGAAGTCAAGTTCCGCGTCCCTGTCTTCAGCTACGACAGTACAACTTCCAGCTTCCGGGCGAGTGGTGGCTTTGAAGTTGTCCAAGACCTCAGCTTACCCCTAACTCCCGCCAAACTGCTGCTGAATGCCACAGGATTAAATGCCCTTGCCGATGCGCTACCTGATGGAGTGCCTTTGCAACCCATTCAGATTTTAGATGACCAGGGTAACTTCCGGGTGGATGAACTGGTGTCTATTCTCAATCGTGTTAGCGGTGCTGAACTACCGGATGAAGTCACGCAGGCGCTCAGGGTAATTGGCGATCGCCTGGATCAACTTCCTGACAGTTTCCGCCAATATCTCAACATCCAGATTCCCGACAGCTTCTTTTTCGATATTGCCGTTACGCCCACAGGTGAGGTGCGGTTGGAAGCGCGAGTCAACGAAGGCGATCGCCCAATCCGGTTCCTATTCTCCGACCCCACTTTCCCGAATCTCAACCCCATCCCCTCTATCAGTGGAATTGAGCTACGCAGTCTCTCTTTCGGCACCCTCTCTGGAGGTAGCCTGTTCTTGCTAGAAGTTGATGCCAATGTGGATCAGTTTGACTTGCTGACGCTAGCGGGTTCCCTGCTACTGCCTGACAATGACAGCATACCGCTACCCAATAGCCGTGAGCTACACCGTCGCCTGATTTTGCAGAAGCTGTTCATGCTGATTGTTTACCAGACAGGAATTCCCATTCCCATCCCCATGTTCTACGACGAAATTGGGATTGAGTACCTGGGACTGGAAGGGGTAAACTTTGAAACTCATGCCCAGTTCCCCATGCCCAGCTTCAACCTGGCAGAAGTCGGGCAAATCCTCTCGAACTTCCGGCAGTTCTTTAGCGATCGCAACTTCCTGCTCAATCCCGACGATGCCCCCACAGATGTGAACCTCAGATTCACCTTACCCCTGAGCGGCAACTTCTTACAACTTCCCGAATACCTGGGCAGTCAACGGTTGGGTTCCACGGCTAGCGGCATTGAAATTGATGCTTACCGTAACCTTGCCAATTTGCTGAATGGCTTGAAAACCTTATCAGTTAATCGCTTGATTCAGGCGATGCCCCTGGAGTACCGGGTGAACAGCGTTGGTCTTGACTTTGGTCCCGCTGCCATTAATGCAGGGTGGTTGATGACGACCCCGAATGAGTTCCGGCAAATTGCGGCTCAACCAGCGTCTCGGCAAATGGTTTACAATCAGTTGGGTTTTGCGAACGATCAACAGGCAAACGCGGCTCTGGCAATCATCCCCACACCCAGAGGTAGCCGCAACGACGAGGGATTAGTGGTGCTCATGCACGGCAACTGGAATGTGACAAATGTTGCTATGCTGGATGCCGTATTTGGTTTAGCTGCATCTGGCTCTCAGGGTTTTGCCACCGGATTCCGGATTGCGGGTGCCATTTCTAACATTCTTGATTTGGAAATGGCTGGCAGCGTTACCATCAACACTCCCAGAACATCGTCAACTCTGCCGACAGCACCCACATCATCCCAGACTGCATCCACTGCTTACGCTCTAGCATTTAATGGACAAAATAATTACATCACGCTCAACAACCCTGCGAGTTTGAATTTCACGGGTCAAATGACGATTGAAGCCTGGGTTAGACCTGAAGCCACGGACGGCTTGCGTAACATTGTCGCTCACGGGTTTACCCGCTCCCCCAATGGTGAGGTATTTTTGAGAATTAGCAACGGCAGTTATCAGATTGGCTCTTGGGATGGACAAGAATACTTGACATCGGCAGCAATTCCTGCTATCGATATTGGCAACTGGGTACACCTAGCGGGACTGTATGATGGCATGAGTTGGCGGCTCTACCGCAATGGGGTGGAAGTCAGTGCGAATCAGGGAGCTAGGGGAGCGATCGCTGTCAGGGAAAACTGGGCAATTGGTGCTCGTGGTAATGGAACTGAGCGTTTCTTCCAAGGACAAATTCAGGATGTCCGCATTTGGAACCGCGCCCTCTCCAATGGAGAGATTCGGATGAATATGTCTCGTCGTCTCCGGGGAAATGAGCCTGGACTGGTGGGCTACTGGCAGTTGAACGAAGGACAGGGGACTGTTGCTAATGATCTAACCGGGAACGGGAATGCGGGCACTATTCAAGGTGCCCAATGGCAGAGACTCCCAGCATCCATACTGACTCCAGTCAATTTACCAGACAACGCATCTGCCACAGTCTTCCAGTTAACGGGGCGCAGCTCCGTGTCAATTCTCAATCGCCAGATATTTAACGGTGATATCCAAATCGTCAATGACCAATTCAGTTATCAGGGTGAGTTGAGCCTCTTCCCACAGGGATTTCCCTTACAGGTAAACGGTCATCTAGAGGGATTCCTCAGCAACTCGAATTTCCACCTTGCAGGCAATGTGAACACTTCCCTTGCAGGGTTCGACCTGGTGAACGCAAGGGCGATCATCGATAACAATCGGCTCTCTGTCCAGGGTAACTGGTTGGGAGTGATGACCACCCTCAACGTAGACACTAGGAATCAGTTGCTGTTGTTGCAAGGAACCGTAGGTATTAACTTGTGGGGATTGCAAACCAACTTGTCAGTGGAGATTGACGGTAACCGTGGTGCAATGGTTCAGGGCACAATCCAGGGCTTAAACGTGCTGAATGGTGCATTCCGACTCACTGGTGCTGGTGGGCAACCAAACCCCTCAATATTGTTCCAAGTCACTCCGCAACAACCACTGACAGCAAATATTTCCGGTGCCATTCGGCTGTTAGGCATCGTGAGTGAAACTCAGATTGCTGTGGCGCAGAACCAATTCTCCTTCCGAACAGAAGGTCGCCTCTTCAATGCCTTCCAGTCTGTCTTAGAAGTTCAAGGACAACAGCTCAACAATGCCGCTAACTTCCGGATTGCAGGGAGAATGCAAAATGACTTGTTCGGGTACCTCAATCGGGAAACCTCCCTCGCCATTCAAGCCACAGTAGATACAGCAACGGCGGATCTCAGACGGGCAGAAATGGATGTCCAGAATGCTCAAAATCGAGTTAATCAACTCAACACGCAAATCACCGCTCAACGTAATGTGGTAGCACAAGAGCGATCGGCAGCAGACTCCCGTCTCAGGGATGCACGCGCCGCTGTCAACAGGGATCAACAAAATCTGGATAATATCAGGAGAGACATCCAGCGCTTGCAAAATGATCTTAACCGCGAACGCAATAACCAAGTTTGCACCCAAATACCGTTTGGTGGACCCCGTCTTTGTGTTCCACTCCGACCAGACGAGATCATCCGTCTGGAAGGGGAACTCCGGAGCCGTCAGTTAGGGCTACCTTTGGCAGAAACAGCTTTGCGGGGTAGCCAGGAAACGTTGAGATTACTCCAACAGGGAGTTGCCACATTCCCCATTGATGCTGACCCCCGCGTAGCAACTCTGCTCACGGCGCGGGAATCCGCCAATGGCAGTCTGATAGCTTTGCAACGTATCCTGGAAGGTATCAGAGCCACGGTGGGCGCATTTGGATCGGTAAGTGACTTCATCCGACGCAACGGATTAAATAGTCTGCTAGATGTGCGTTCTGCGAGTTTCGACACCAGTCTCAACTCGGCTGCAGGTGGAATGATCTCTCTTAGCGTTAGCCTGATGTATCTGAATCAAAGTCGCAACGTCAATTTAGCGTTCGACTTCAATAACCCGCTCAACAGTGCTAGAGCCTTAGCTCGATTGCTGTTGCCCGCTTAATGATATTGCTGAGGACTCAATACTACGTAGGTTTTGGAAAATTTTGACCTGTAGAGACGTTGCATGCAACGTCTCTACAAGGGTTTTCGCGCCTTGCGATTAGACAGGTTCGAGCAGTATTGACTCAGTTCTCACTTCTCATATCAAGTCCGGTTAATCACTTATAAAAAAATATGTCTGTCATACTGTAGACGCTTTGCGGTGAGACAGCGCTGCAGGAGGGTTTCCAACGCCAGATGCTCTACTTGGGGAGACACGCCAGGTGCTACAACGGAGGGAACCTCCGCAACGCACTGGCTCCCCAAGACCGCACTGGCTCCTCCGTAGGCGACTGCGTTAGCGCAGCGAGACCGGAGGTCTTCCCCGATAGGCGCAGCCGTGCCGTAGGCATAGGGCTGAGCGCAGGGTGCGAAACGTAGTGTAGCGAAGTATCAAGGGAGATTCTTCACTTCGTTGAGAATGACAATTAATCAGCCGGACTTGATATCACTCAATTAGAGCGTGCATAGGACATTGTTAAAGATAAACTCTGCGATTGTTTTCCCAGACTCTACACCTGCATCAGCGTCAAACTGCCAATGTACACCCAAATACACCCGACTTCGGGCGTTTTCCAAAATGGCATCTGAGAGCCGAATAAAAGGACGCTGATGTTTCGTGCGTATAGAACCATCTACGTCAACACTTTTACCATTCAATTCATCGGAGACAAACTCAAATGCGATATCATCTGTACCATAGAACAGACGCACCATGTCTAGCGAAGCAGCCCCAAAGGTTGCATGTCCAGACGGATAAGCCGGGAAATTGGGGGTAAAGTTTTTTGCACCAGATTGGTTAGTACGAGGCGCTCCCAATGGGAGCCAAAATGGATCACCCTCCGTTTCAGGATTATCATCACCCAATCCAGTGGGACCCCAACCAGGATCTGCCTCACGGATACCAACCACAGGTCGCCACACGTTGTAGAAATACTTGGAATTCCAGCATTGGATACCTGCATCCGCCATTGCCATATTGACTAAGGCGAACAAACGAACATTCTGCTCCAGAGAGTTGTTTTTCTGGATGGCAATGACTCGAACAATCTGATTGTAGAGGCGAGGAGGTGTTCCCAACTGTTGTGCGCCATCGTATGCCCAAAACAGTCCGACAGCGGTTTCTTCCGGAGTGCGAGTACCACCGCTTTGAACTCCTTTCTCCTTAACGTCATTAAAGTCCTGTGTGTACTGTGCGCTGTCTAATGCAGGTGGCTCGTCAGCTAAAAAGTTTGTGATAGCAAAGGGTGTGACTTGTCCCCAATTCGGGGTAAGAAATCCCTGATCTGGATTGAGTGGATCAACGCGATGCTGACCAGGTGCATCGCTGGGAATATAGGGAAGATCCAAAGCCGAGCCGTCATCTAAGCGATTGATCAGCATCGCTTTTGCTACTTCACGTCCTTGATTTCGACCATTCTCAATTGCATTAGGTGCATCCGATAGACCACTGAGAAATGACTGATGCGCTTGCAGGAAGTGATTGAACTGATTCGGATAGAGATTTGTGAGCGTTACATAAGCAGCTTCACCGATCGCTGCATCTTGGGACGCTGGAGCAGATGGAACAGGCAGATTCGGTAAGTAGGGCGTGAAGATATTAGCAATACTGTTAAACGCATCATACATCGCTAAATGAATGATTCCTAATGCGCGAGATGTGCGTGTTGGTCCACCCTGGTCTAATTCGGGAGGCATTCCAGTATGGTCCCGTGCCACAGCCTCTAGAGACACATCATTCCAGAAGAGAATTGAATCCATGGTTGAATCTCCTTATTGACTCCTGTGTATTTACAGGAGTCAGATGTCTTTCCATTATGGAAAGCCAAATAGACCACCAACAGCACCCTCAAGGGTACTTTTTTTGTAGTCATCTTGAGTTTTACACAGAGCATCTATATAATTCTCGCTGACCGTTGCTCCATTCGTGAGAGGTGGGTGAGAGTAGTATTTGGAGATGGTAAGCGGTTCAGCACTAAGCTGGTGTTAGACCATATCAGCACATCAATCTCATAATATTGAGGAGAGGCGTATGACTCAGGTCTCAAATGACCCAAGCATCCGACAGAGGATGTCCCTAATGAAAGGATGGACAACAGAGGTTGTGATTGATGCCCCACGACAACTTGTGTGGGAGCAGGTCACTGACTTTGAAGCTTATTCAGATTGGAATCCCTTCATGCTTGAGGCTCATGCCGAGTTTGAGGTTGGGGCGACGATTCGTTTCTTGAAAGCTAATGCTGTTAACTAGGAGAACACCTGTCACAAAAATTTGGACTAAACCTACAAAATGGTCTTCTTGCCAAGGTATAACTTGTACAAAACGGAAAACTGGTAATCTCAGTTTTGTTTTTTTGTCTTTTTGAAGTTCTCTGGGCTAACTGATTATACTTAGTTTTAGTAGACATAATGATAGATAGAATTTTAGGAAATGCAAGACAAACAACAATATTTATTAGCGTTAAGAGTGAAATATCTATCAAACGCATAGGTCATCACTTTACTTTTACAAATGAGGAGCTTACTGCTTCAATTTAAAAGCAACATTTCTGTAAGAAATTGAAAGCAACATTTTGCCTTGCTTTTATATTAGATAAATGTACTATAACATAAACTTTTGTTAATAAATAGATGCATCAAATTCTGAGCATTAGTATAGACAGAAGAAAATGTGTCATTTGAGATTGACTATTTCAACCACAGATCGGAATATGCTGGAGATATAAGAAATTTTCTATTTCGGGAGATGTGTTATGTCGAAAACATACGATATTTCTTCTATAATCTCTAACGTTTCTGAGCTAGAACGCCAGAAATTACAACGTTTAGCAGATTACTCCAACTTGAAATCACTGCCAGAAATATGGTCGTTGGTAGCAAAGCGATGTGGTGATACTGTCGCGCTTCGCGATCCTCATGCGAAACCAGAAGTTGTGATTACGTATACGCAACTCTTTCAAAAAATTCAACAATTTGCTGCTGGATTGCAAGCATTGGGGGTGAAAGCAGGAGAGCGTGTCTCTCTGATTTCGGATAATAGTCCCCGCTGGTTCATTGCAGATCAGGGTATTATGGCTGCTGGGGCAGTTGATGCAGTGCGTAGTTCCCAGGCAGAACGAGAAGAACTTGTATTTATTTTGGGAAATAGTGGTAGTACAGCGCTGGTCGTGGAAGATTTAAAAACTTTCAACAAACTCCGGGAGCGTCTTCAGGATTTGCCAATTCAACTGATCATCTTACTTTCAGATGAGGTACCACCAACAGATGAAACCCTGAAAATAGTAAACTTTACTCAGTTGCTTGAAATTGGGACACAGCATAGCTTGACACCAGTTAAGCAAACTTACGATTCTTTGGCGACACTTATATATACTTCTGGTACTACAGGCAAACCTAAAGGGGTCATGCTTTCTCATGGCAATTTGATGCACCAAGTGGTAGTCTTTGGGACGGTATTGCAACCGCAACCAGGAGAAGTTATTCTTAGCATTCTCCCCAGCTGGCACAGCTACGAACGCACTTGTGAATATTTCTTACTGTCTCAAGGTTGCACCCAAATTTACACGAACCTGCGGTCTGTGAAAGGGGATTTGAAAGCATTTAAACCCAATTACATGATATGTGTACCCCGCTTATTAGAATCAATTTATGAAGGAGCACAAAAGCAGTTCCGTGAACAACCAGAAAAGAAACAACGCCTAATTAACAACTTTTTGAGCGTTAGCGAGAAGTATATCAAAGCGCGGCGAATTGCCCAAGGATTAAGCTTAGTAAATCTGAACCCCTCAATGGTCGAGCGATTAGCAGCTAGTATACAAGCATCCGCTTTGTTTCCTCTCCACGCTTTGGGAGAACGACTTGTTTATGCCAAAGTACGGGAAGCAACAGGGGGAGAAATCAAGCAGATGATTAGCGGTGGCGGTGCGCTTCCCAAGCATATAGATGACTTTTTTGAAATGATTAATGTAGAGATTTTGCAGGGCTATGGTTTGACAGAAACCTCTCCCGTCACCCATGTACGTCGCCCTGGGCACAATTTACGTGGTTCATCTGGGCTGCCAATACCAGGTACAGAAATTAAAATAGTAGATCCTGAGACTCGCAAACCTCTACCAATTGGAGAACGAGGTTTGGTGATGCTGCGGGGACCACAAATTATGCAAGGCTATTACCAAAATCCTGAAGCAACGGCGAAAGCAATTGACACGAATGGTTGGTTTGATAGCGGTGACTTGGGTTGGGTGACACCACAAAATGACTTAGTACTGACCGGACGGGCAAAGGATACGATTGTATTAACCAATGGGGAAAACATTGAGCCGCAGCCGATTGAAGATGCGTGTTTGCGATCGCCCTACATAGATCAGATAATGCTTGTTGGACAAGACCAACGCAATCTCGGTGCATTGATAGTCCCCAATTTAGAAGCCCTACAAAAATGGGCGGAAGCTAAAAATCTGCATCTACGTCTAAGCGATGAAGCCGCCAAACAAATAAGTACTGAAGATTCAGCAGGCAAGACGGAGGTCAGCCTGGAGAGTAAAATGGTTCAGGATTTATTTCGGCAAGAATTGATTCGGTTCGTGCAAAATCGTCCAGGCTATCGACCGGATGACCGCATTGGTCCGTTCAAGCTCATTCTGGAGCCGTTTTCCATAGAAAATGGCTTGATGACACAAACACTGAAAATTAGGCGACACGTCGTGATGGAGCGCTATCGCGATACTATTAACCCAATGTTTGCCTGATGATTCCACCTGCAAATTATAGAGTACACCTGAAACATTTATGGATGCTTCCAAATCTCAACTGCTCTTAAAGCGCGTTGTTAACGTCAAAGCGATTGTCACTACCCTTTGGAAAGAGGAAGTGCAACAGCAATTGCAAACACAAATCAATCAAATTGACCAGCAACTGCAACAAATCGACATGGAAGGACAGCGGGCAATTTCAGCAGTTCAAAAACAGAGTCTGCAACCACCTGGTCCTCAAACCCTGCAACAAATTGAGAATATTCAAGTTCAAATTAATCAAAAGAAAAGCGAACTTTTGGAGCAGAAAAATCAAAGTCTGCAAAATCTCCAGCAAGTCCAGTTTCTAGAATTGGATCAAGAAGTTAACCAATTCCAAATGGAAGGCTTTTTCCGCGTGGAACCAGGTGATAACTTGATTAGCAAATTACAGGTAGAAGTTGTGCTACGTGATGGTGTTGTAGAAGACATTCGCGGTGATATTTAAATTTGTCCTTTGTTCTTGGTTGTTACATGGTGAGTGAGACTAAGAACAAATAACTATTGACAGGTTTGGGTTGACTGTGGTTTACGAAGGCTACTTCCAGGTATACATTGTACCTGGGAGCCCGCCCAAACAATTTGCCACGCACGAGGAGAACTCACCAAAAGCGATCGCCCAAAGGTTGTGAGTTCAACTCGATGTTTAATTGCTTTGAGAGAGTTTTGGGCTGGCTCTATTTGCGTAATTGTGACTAACGCTTGATTGGGGTAGGGATAAAAGACCTCTACCTTACGAGTTTCTTGCATTGAGTCCATCTTATCAAAGGCATTGAGCGCAAGCTCAGCAGGATCACTGCCTTGGAGAGGAGAGTTGATACTTTCTAGAGGTACAGGGTTATAATTTGCCCGCTCTGGGTTAACAATCTCCTCTGCTATGTGTACATCTGAAAACTGAGGTGGTTGCCCATTGTTCATACTAGAAACCGCTTCAGATGGCTGGCGCTGAGTGATGTAAACACCAGTCGCTGCGGTGGCAAAGATACTGAATACCACAATCAAAAACAATTTCAACTTTACCGACATAAAACTTAAAAGTTAATTCAAACAGCTTAAATATCAATTTTGAATTGTAGATTAAGGTACCGTCCTTCCTCTTCTTGCTTTTGATTGGAATTGAGGTTTTGATCAGCCGTGATGAGAAATACAAATAAATTAGACCATGAGGTCTTAAAATAGTTCCTTTGCACGAAGAGCAATCAGAGGTATTAGGATGTAGAGGTTTGAGGCTTTTATTATCTGTTCAAATTTTAATAGTGATAGGACTTACGCACCATCTGCTAGAAACCCGGTTTCTTCGTTCGTATTTGGTTGCAAAACAGATGATTTTTGGGAGAAACCGGGTAACTTTTGCGTAAGTCCTGAGTGACTATCTCCTAAGATGTACGTTTTATAACCCTGATCTAGAAAGGGTTTTAGAATTTCCAGAAAAATGTGCTTCTTTCAAAAGTTGCGAGTGGCGATTATTCGCCGCGAGTTGGGCGTTCACATCCTAAAATCTAGGTTTCCTTAAACTTCGCACCGAGGGGAGCGAGGTCAAGATACAATTCGATCTGACACAAGCTTATTAGTCCATTCATTATCGATTCACCAAACCACCTATATGAGCATTTACGAAGTATTTATGCCGGCGCTCAGTTCCACCATGACCGAAGGTAAAATCGTCTCTTGGGTAAAATCTCCTGGAGATAAAGTGGAAAAAGGCGAAACAGTGGTGGTTGTCGAGTCAGATAAGGCAGATATGGATGTAGAATCCTTCTATGAAGGATTTTTTGCTCACATCATCGTGCAAGCTGGTGAAACAGCCTCCGTTGGAAGTGCGATCGCCCTGTTGGCAGAAACCGAAGCTGAAATCGAAACTGCAATTGCTCAAGCGAATTCTGGAAGTACTGCTGCTAAACATGAAGCAAGTGCAGCCACTTCTGGTGGAAAAATGCCACAGACAACCACAATCGCAACACCTTCTGCTTCTCAAAACGGAACCTCGAATCGTACAAATGGTCGGCTCGTTGTTTCACCTCGTGCTCGCAAGTTAGCTAAGGAACTGAAAGTTGATTTAAATGGCATCTCTGGTAGTGGTCCCCATGGTCGCATAGTCGCCCAGGATGTAGAAGCAGCCGCTGGAAAATCTAGCAAACAACCCGCCACAGTGACTCCTGTCACACCTCCACAACCAGCACCAACCATAACCTCAGTTACACCTACACCCGCACCCACGCCAGCAAGCGCTACAGTACCGGGTCAAGTAGTACCTTTGACTACCTTGCAAAATGCTGTGGTACGCAATATGGTAACCAGCCTATCTGTACCAGTCATCCATATAGGTTACACTATTATCACTGATGCGCTCGACAAGCTTTATAAACAAATTAAGTCTAAAGGGGTGACGATGACAACCCTTCTGGCAAAAGCCGTGGCGGTAACATTGCAAAAACACCAACTGCTTAATGCCAGCTACTCTGAACAAGGAATTGTACATCACTCTAGTATTAATGTTGCTGTAGCTGTGGCAATGGATGATGGAGGATTGATTACACCAGTATTACAAAATGCAGACATGGTGGATATATATTCTTTATCACGCAATTGGAAGTCTTTAGTAGAGCGCGCCAGAGCCAAAAAGTTGCAACCAGAGGAGTATAATACTGGCACCTTTACAGTATCGAACCTAGGGATGTTCGGCGTAGATAGATTTGATGCAATTTTACCACCTGGACAAGGTTCTATTTTGGCAATTGGCGCATCTCGTCCGCAAGTCGTAGCAACAGCTGAAGGTTTATTTGGCGTCAAGCAACAGATGCAGGTGAATATTACCTGTGATCACCGGATTATCTACGGTGCTCATGCTGCAGCATTCTTGCAAGATTTGGCGAAGTTGATTGAAACAAATCCCGAATCTTTAATGCTGTAGTTTAAGTTAGAGCGCAGCGAAAATGTGGTAGCCGTAGGAGCGTCAAACGGGATTCATAAAGAATAAAGAATAAAGGATGAAATTTTTTAAACTTCATCCTTTATTCTTCTGAACTTGAGACAAAATTGTAGTGGAGGTAACTGTTTTGTTTTTGCTAGCGGAACATGCTACTTACAGAGCTATCTTCGTGAATCCGCCAGATCGTCTCCCCAAGGAGATTAGCCACTGACAACACCACTAACTGTGGAAAGTGACTATTTTCTGGAATTGGAATCGTATTTGTGACAATCACTTCCTCAAACAAGCCGCTTGACAATCGCTCAACTGCTGGTGGTGAGAAAACTGCGTGAGTGGCACAAGCATACACCTGACGCGCTCCTTCCTCACGCAGAAGTTTTGCTGCTGCGGCAATAGTACCGCCAGTGTCTATCATGTCATCTACCAGTACTGCCGTCTTGTCCTTGACATCACCTATGACATTTAATACTTCGGCAACGTTGTGAGCCTGACGACGTTTATCTATAATCGCCAGTGGTGCATCGTTGAGCTTTTTCGCGAATGCCCTCGCTCGTGCAACACCACCAACATCTGGGGAAACTACAACAAGGTCAGGCAATTGTTTGCTTGCTAGATAATCAAGCAAAACTGGAGAACCGTAGACATGATCTAGTGGTATGTCGAAATAGCCTTGAATCTGAGCTGAGTGCAAATCCATTGCAAGAATACGGTTAGCACCTGCTTCTGTAATGAGATTTGCCACCAGTTTAGCAGTGATTGACTCTCTTCCTGCCGTTTTCCGGTCAGCGCGGGCATAACCATAGTACGGAATAACTGCGGTGACCTGCCGCGCAGAAGCACGCCGACAGGCATCAATGATAATCAGCAACTCCATCAAATTGTCATTTACAGGATGACAACTGGGCTGGATTAAATAAACATCACAGCCCCTGATTGATTCTTGGATTTGAATATATAGTTCTCCATCCGCAAATCGTTTGCGAATCATTGGTCCCAAATCCATGCCCAGGTAACGAGCGACTTCTTGGGACAGTGGTATATTGGCAGAGCCAGAGAACAGCCGCAGCCGAGTGTTGTCAGTTAATCCTGTTGTTGTCGGCTGCACTTTTAAAGTTGCAGAACTGAGCACAGCAGATCCTCGATGTGCATTCATGGCAATCTTATCATCAGAAATTAGACAGCTTTAACCAAAAATAATTAGAAAAAACATATATGAGCTTTTTTAAAGCTTTTATACAAATTTTAAACATACCTCCATCAAACTACAATTTTGCTAATTCTCCAGTTCTTGCACTTACAAACAATTGATAGCTTAACTGACATTTAGCCTGTAAACCATACCTAATCATTGAAATTTTTTGCCACTCTAGAAAAAAAACTCGTTCAATTGGATGTGTGCTTGGCAGACTCTCCCCTGTAACCACCTCATCAATTATTTTGCATAAGCATTCACAGTTCAACTATTGAATTTGACATTTTTAAGCATAAATACTTAAATTTATTTTCATAAAGGAACCTAAATGGTTGACCATACTAGTAATGAAGTGCAAATTAGGAAACTGTTAGGCTTTTTTTAGTTTTAGGACTTACGCACCATCTGCTAGAAACCTGGTTTCTTCGGTCGTATTTGGTTGCAAAACAGACGATTTTTGGTAGAAACCGGGTTTCTTTGCCTAAGTCTTGAGTTTGTCGCAAAACACTATATATTCATGGTTATAGGCATTTAATAAGCTGTTATTACGCATCTCTTCGCAACCAGACCAGTTGGTCAAAGACCGGTTCTACAAGTCATACTTGACCAAGAAAAAACTCACAGAGTCAGGAGCCAGGAGTCAGAATGAATACTGTACGAGTGGCGGATGAGTCAAGGTGCCAAGCCCCGGATTCATCCGTAGAGAAGAAAAAAAGCAAAGCATCTTTACTAAAACCCCGCTTATTGATCTATGGAGTCATTCTGACTCCAGCCGCAAAGCGCAGGCAAGGGGAACGCTCCTTCTCATCCGAGAACTTTAGAGTAGACAGGTAAGTTTAAAGAGTTGGGAAGTCTGATAAAAGTTAAAACTGACATAGTTCTTACAGCAGATAAGTGGTACTAGTGAGCGCTAGCCATGCAGGTGGTGAGATCAGCGCTTAGAGCGCTAAGCCGTACCGCAGCTGCCAAAAGAAAGTTCAATCTACGGTGTTCGCCTGGGGTGTTCGCCTGGAAACTATCCATATCATAGTCAAGTCCTCCTCTGTTGCTATTACACTCAATTGATCAACGATGCAACCACCAATTACAGCTGACACTATCTTGCAAAACCGTTACCGGATCACTCGAACTTTAGGTCAGGGTGGATTCGGTAGAACTTATCTGGCCCAAGACCAGAGGCGCTTTAACGAACTTTGTGCAATTAAGGAATTAATTGCAACAGCAATGGGGGGTTACGCTTGGGAAAAAGCAAAAGAACTTTTTCAGCGAGAAGCAGCAATCTTATATCAAATACAACACCCGCAGGTTCCTCAATTCCGGGAAAGATTTGAACAAGAGCAGCGTTTGTTTTTGGTGCAAGACTACGTTGCTGGAAAAACGTATCGTACTCTACTGGATGAGCGTAAAGCCACTGAGAGTACATTTACAGAACAAGAAGTGTTACAACTTATGCGCTCCTTGTTACCAGTCTTAGAGCATATTCATAATCGAGGAATTATTCATCGGGATATCTCACCGGATAATATTATTCTGCGAGAAGCTGATCAACTACCAGTGTTGATCGATTTTGGGGTGGTCAAAGAACTGGCAACGAAATTGAAATCTCCAGATAACACAATACCCGCAACTACTGTTGGAAAATATGGTTATGCCCCTAGTGAGCAAATGCAAACAGGTCGAACATATCCTAGCAGCGACTTGTATGCACTAGCCGTTACAGCAATCGTATTGCTGACTGGAAAAGAACCTCAAGATTTATTTGATGAACATCAACTGACTTGGAATTGGCAACGCTTGGTCACAGTCAATCCACAATTCGCTTCTGTGTTGAATCGAATGTTAAGTCAAAAAGTAGGCGATCGCTACCAAAATGCAGCAGATGTATTACAAGCATTACAATCTCCACAACAAGCAAATGTTTCCACCTCTAATGTGTCCAATGTACAAACAGTAGCAGTTGGTCGCCGCCCTGAACAAGCACAACCATCTGCGCCCAATAAACCTGCCCAAGTCATTCCACAACAGAGTAGCCGTTCACTCTTAGATAATCCCTTGGCAGTTTTTGCAATTACCATTTTGTCATTGCTGTAGCAGGATTTGGCTCTTGGGCGGTAGTCAGAACCATCCGTACTCAGTCACAAGCAACACCAGAAAAAACAAATCCACAAACTTTCCCTTCACCTGTGATTCCCAATGGAACTACGTTAACACCTACACCGACATCGACACCGACATCGACACCGACATCGACACCTACACCGACATCAACACCCACGCCTACCAACAACGAACCTCTGGTGTATAGCAAGCGCCTAAATTTTGGAACATCTAACACTGCTAATGTTGATGGGACTATTAAAGCTAATCAGATAGTAAAATATACATTTCTTGGTAAAAAAGGGCAACAGTTAACTGTGTTGCTTGCTCAAGAAGGTAGTGTTTTGCTATCAGTTTTAGCTCCAAATCAAGAACCAATTGACAATACTGCCAAAGAATTCTCATTCTACCAAGGAACATTGCCTTCTACTGGTAAATACACGATTGAGGTACGTCCTGTTCCAGAACAATCCCAAAGCAATTACAGTCTTAACCTTGGGTTAGAAAACCCAGTCGTCCAACCCACACCTTCACCCACACCGACAGAGATGACTCCCACACCTACACCCACAGATATTTCTCCTTCACTCACACCGACAGAGATGACTCCCACACCTACACCTACACCCACAGACATCTCACCTTCACCTACACCCACAGAACAGCCGTCTATAGTTCCTCCTGTCGAGCAACAAAATGCCCCGCCTGCGAGTGAAACACCTAATCCTGTTCCTGTTCAAACAGATGCGCCACCAAGGTTGTAGATTTTCATGCAGATTCTGCATGAAATTTATGCTAAATCTTTATAGAATGGAATTGTCAGCAATTTATGATAGTAACTGTGAGAAATTAGTTGTTGGCTACTCATAACTAACGACTAATGACTAATAAACTGTTAAACACACTGTTGGTTACAGGAACAGATACAGAGGTTGGCAAAACTGTTTTAACGACAGCATTGGCAGCCTATTGGCAACAATATCACTCTTCCCGCAGTATGGGAATTGTGAAACTCATGCAATCGGGAGAGGGTGACTGTGAATGGTATCAAAAGCTGTTTTCCTTAGACCAATCTCCTCAAGAGCTAACACCTTTATATTTTCAAGCACCCCTTGCCCCTCCCATTGCCGCAGCAAGGGAAAATAAAATTGTAGATTTAGCAAAAGTGTGGCAAACTTTTACAACTTTACATCAGCGTCGTGATTTTCTCTTTTTAGAAGCTTTAGGAGGATTAGGTTCGCCAGTAACTCATGAACTGACAGTTGCTGACTTGGCAGGAGAATGGCGGTTACCCACAGTGTTGGTTGTTCCAGTCAGATTGGGTGGTATAGCGCAAGCCGTCGCTAATGTAGCATTAGCACGACAATCACGAGTCAATTTAAAAGGTATTATTCTTAATTGTGTTCAACCTCGAACAAATACAGAAATTGCTGACTGGACGCCAATAGAGTTAATTCAATCACTCACTCACATTCCGATTTTGGGCTGCTTACCGTATATAGAGAACCTAACTGATTTATCTAAAATGGCACAAATAGCATCAAATTTAGATTTAGAACGATTGCTATATGCTTGAGAAAGTGTGAAGAGTGAGACAACAAATACCTTTTGCAAAAGTTTGAAGCGTAAAAATAAAAATACTTAACTGTCATTTGAATTTAAAAAATGTAAAACATGGTTTCTACATTCCCAAACTCCTCTTGTGTTGATTTATCTCGTGTCCGTCTCTCCATTCGTTCACTGCAACCGCAACTTGTGGAGTGGCGACGACAGTTGCATCAAAAACCAGAATTGGGTTTCCAAGAAAAACTCACCGCCCAGTTTGTCTCGCAGAAGTTACAGGAATGGGGAATTGAGCATCAAACTGGTATTGCTCAGACTGGGATTGTAGCCACTATCAGGGGTAACAATCTCAGTCCTCAAAAAGTGTTGGCAATTCGAGCTGATATGGATGCTTTGCCCATTCAAGAACTTAACGAGGTACCCTACCGCTCACAACATGATGGGGTGATGCACGCTTGTGGACATGATGGACATACAGCAATTGCCTTAGGAACAGCATACTATCTTCATCAGAATCGAGAGACTTTTGCTGGTACTGTCAAAATTATCTTCCAGCCAGCAGAAGAAGGACCAGGAGGCGCGAAGCCGATGATAGAAGCCGGGGTGTTGAAAAACCCTGATGTTGACGCGATTATTGGGTTGCACCTTTGGAATAATTTGCCTTTGGGGACACTAGGTGTCCGCGCTGGTGCATTGATGGCAGCTGTAGAAACATTCAAATGTACAATTGTGGGTAAAGGCGGACACGGTGCTATGCCCCATCAAACTGTTGATTCAGTGGTGGTTGCTGCCCAAATCGTCAATGCCTTACAAACAATAGTCGCTCGCAACGTCAACCCTATTGATTCAGCAGTGGTGACAGTGGGCGAACTCCATGCTGGAACCAGAAATAATGTGATTGCTGATACAGCCAGAATGAGCGGTACCGTAAGGTATTTTAACCCAGCATATGAGGGCTTTTTTAAGCAGCGCATTGAGCAAATTATTGCGGGAATTTGCCAGAGTCATGGTGCTAGTTATGACTATGAGTGTTGGTCACTTTACCCACCAGTCATCAATGATGCTACCATAGCAGACTTGGTGCGCTCAGTTGCCGAAGAAGTGATAGAAACGCCTGTGGGTGTTGTTCCTGAATGCCAAACGATGGGTGGCGAGGATATGTCTTACTTCTTGCAACAGGTACCTGGTTGCTATTTCTTCCTAGGTTCCGCGAACCCTGAGAAAGGATTGGCGTATCCTCACCATCATCCCCGATTTGATTTTGACGAAACCATCTTGGCAATGGGTGTCGAGATGTTCATTCGCTGCGTGGAAAAATTCTGTAATTGATAAAGGTGGATGGGTATCAATAAATATTGAGTTCGATCACATCGTCGAACTGTATTGCACTTACCCTGCTGGAGCATCGCGATGTTCGTACGACAAACGGGTGAGGACGCTTACCTAGAGTTGGCGCAGATGATGCTGTCCGCACATGAACAGCAAATGGCTGGTTTGGGATGAACTCCCTTTCATTGCGCTTGACACCATGCGTATTTTTATTCTAAATACAGTCGAGCGCTTTTTTGTGCCTTTTTTCAACTCCGTCGAACTCACGTACTTTTATGTTTACCCATCTACTTAATCAATGAATTCCTCAACGTTAGATCCATCTGTTGCTTCGGCGATCGCAGAATTTGAGCAATCCAACGCCCCCGGTGTTTGGTCGAACTTAGATAAAAACCAAGTGCTGGCAGAGATAAGAAGGCGCTTGAGTGATTCCTTTCAAGTCAACCAAGGTCAACAACCATTTTGTGGTCCTGCATCGATTTTATTTGAACTCGTTCGTAAACAACCGCTGCGCTACGTGCAAATCTGCCGTAGTTTGTTTGAAACTGGTGGTTTTCAAGGACGAACGAAACGTATTCAAGCATCAAATAGGTTGCGTCAAAGTCGAGGCAGACTAAGAATGGCGCAAGCTGATTGGATGGTTTTGGCAACGTGGCGAGAATCAGAAAATTTGCTTTTCCCTGTTGACCCAGAAGCACCAGAGATTGTCCGCAATATAGCTGGTATGACCAAATCCTGGGAGATGAAAGGATGGACGCGGGAAGTCTTAGGATACCGCAACGTCAAATACACCCATACTTATCTTTTTGGCGAAGTCGATGCCTTGAATGAGGCAGCAAGAATTATCTCTGTTGGTGGCGTTGCCTTTGCTTTAATTACCGCACAGGGTTTGCTGGGTGACAATCCACCACCACTGCCTTACCCTACTCACTGGATCACGCTGTTGGGTAATATCTCTATCCGAGAAGGATTGTTGTGGAAACATGACAGCGGTCGCATCAGTATGGATGTTTACACTTGGGGAAGCAAGAGGCACATAGATAAAGATGAGGGTCCTTTTGAAGCTTATTTTTGGGGTATTGTGATGGGTTCGATGTAATTTTGGTAATTTTACAATGAAATAACCATGTATACTTAGCCCCAAGAAACATTAATCAGCCGACTAAATCCTATTATAAGGAGCTTGGTCTATTCGCCATCACCCAAACAAAAACCACAGTAGCGAATAATAACTAGCAATTAACAACTCACTTGCATGACCAATGACTAATCAAACTATTCGCGTTGTTGCCCGGATTGTTGCTTTGCCTGAAAAAGTAGAAGCTGTGAAAGCTGTGCTGCTGGCAATTATTGAGCCAACTCGACAGGAAGCAGGCTCTATCAAATATGAATTACTACAAAACCAGTCTGACCCAACAGACTTCACTTTTGTAGAGGAATGGGCTTCTCATGATGCTTTGGATGCTCATTTAGCGACAGCCCATATCGAGGAAGCAGGAGCTAAACTAGCGGGTTCGCTCGCGGCTGAACCTGATATCCGTCGCTATAGTGTTTTGGCTTAGTCAAAATGACTCCACTAACTCAGGACTTACGCAAAAGTTACCCGGTTTCTACCAAAAATCGTCTGTTTTGCAACCAAATACGAACGAAGAAACCGGGTTTCTAGCAGATGGTGCGTAAGTCCTAGAAGTACAGAATTGCACAAGTTCGTAGCGTTCTGTGTGTCATTCTGAGTGGAGCCTAAGCGCAAAGTATGCCTGCAGCACACTTTGCGCTTACAAATTAAGAAAACCAGTACTAGCAATTGGTCTAGCCTCTAGATGTATTTACTTTTTTTGGCATGACAGCTTATTAAATTTAAGTGAACAAGTTAAAAAAGTATGAAAAAGTCAGATAAAGTCATATTGAAAAGAAACTTTATCATTATTTTTTATAAATGAATGTTGAAGAAGCAATAGCAATTTTAGATATATTTCTGGCGCAACGCTTAAATAATCTACAGGAAGTCGTATTTCGCAAAGCTTGGGAAGGGCAAACTTACCAAGAGATGGCAGAAAGCGCTGGTTATGACGCTAACTATGTTAAGGATGTGGGTTCGAAGTTATGGAAGTCACTTTCACAAGCCTTAGAGGAGGAGGTAACAAAAAGTAATTTTCGGTCAGTTCTAAGGCGGCGAGCGGAAAGCGCAAAGCCTTACCAGCAGTCGGGTAGAAAGGAGGAACTTGGGGTTTCCTTAGAAAATAGGGAGAGTGGAGGGTTTCCTCAAGTCACCAGGACGCAGGGAGTTCGAGAATCTCCACTTCCTAATCCTGACTTCATAGAAACTCCTGGTGGTCCCGTACCACTCAATTCTTTTTTCTACATTGAACGCACCCCAATTGAAGAACAGACCTATGCCGAGATCAGTAAACCAGGAAGCCTGATCCGGATTAGAGCACCTCGACAGATGGGGAAAACCTCTCTGATGTACCGAATTCTTACTTATGCCAGACAAAGCGGGGGCATACACACTGTACAGATCAGTTTTCAATTGGCAGACAGTCAAGTTTTCACAAACTTAGACAAATTCTTAAGGTGGTTTTGTGCTAACGTCAGTCGCCAGTTGAATATAGAACCAAGGCTGGATGATTTTTGGGACGAGGATATTGGCTCTAAAGTGAGCTGCACATTATATTTCCAGGGGTACTTACTCCAGCAAATCGACTCTCCAGTCGTCTTGGCTTTGGATGAAGTGAATCGGATTTTTGAGTATCCAGATATCTCAGGAGACTTTTTACCATTGCTGCGCTCTTGGTACGAGGACGCAGCCGAACTCGAAATCTGGCAAAAACTCCGATTAATTGTTGTCCATGCAACTGAAGCTTATATCCCGTTAGATATCAATCAATCTCCTTTTAATGTTGGGTTGTCGATTTGGTTACCAGAATTTAGTTTAGAGCAGGTGCAAGATTTAGCGGTGCGTCATGGCTTGGATTGGGCAAAAGGCGAGTTGGGTGCTAAAAAACTCACTCCTCTGATTGCTATGATTGGCGGTCATCCCTATCTGGTGCGTCTGGCGCTCTATCACTTGGGACGTGGAGATGTCAGCCTAGAGAAGCTCTTACAAGAGGCTCCCACCATTGCTGGAATTTATAGCAACTACCTGCGGCGTCACTTAGCGAATCTTCAAGAACACCCCAAACTAGCAGAAGCACTCAAACGAGTTGTCACTGCTCCAATAAGTGTGCAATTAGAAGCAATCACTGCCTATAAATTAGAAAGCATGGGTTTGGTGAAGCTTGAGGGGAATCAAGCAATACCGAGTTGTGAGTTATATAGACTCTATTTCCGCGAGCAATTGGGTTAAATTTTCATTAAGGAACCGCAGATGCACGCAGATGAAAATGTACTTTATCCGAATGAGAAACGCAATAACTTCTCAGCATCCTCTTAGGCAACTTCTCATCTGTTTTTAATATTGGTCTAAGAAATTACTTTTATAGTAATCAGTACACCAGTACAAAACAACCTATGAAAGTCACCAAAATCCTCTTCAGTCAAGTATTGGCTAGCGTTTCAGTTTTAGGACTTGGAATTCTAGCTGCACCAGTGGCATTAAAGGCAGAATCAACCATGCCACCAGGCTATACTCTGAGCAAAACTCCCCTTAAAGGAAAGCATTGCTATTATCATGGCGGTAATCGCGTCAATTACTATTGCTATACTCGGAAATTGGAACCCTCTGCCATGAAACCTGGTGACTCAATGATGAAACCTGGTGACTCGATGATGAAACCTGGTGACTCGATGTCGAAACCTGGTGATTCGATGTCGAAACCTGGTGATTCGATGTCGAAACCTGGTGATTCGATGTCGAAACCTGGTGACTC
>JAAUSC010000231.1 GCA_012031965.1 Scytonema sp. RU_4_4 | reverse complement strand
AGACTCTCAAGCAAGGTTTAAAAGATTTCATTGAAGAAACTTCCAAATATAAGAAAGATTAGCTTGCTGATTCGCGAAAATCGTTCGCGAACCGTTCTTTCTTTTCCACATCCCGTGAAAAGTCAGGGATGTTTATGCGCTGCACCAGCATATGATTATTCAGTTTGATCAGCTGACTGGTTATGCACGTTCTGAAGTTGTGCCGCTCACTAAATCTGCTGTTCTTACCTCAACTGAGAGCACAAGTACAGACGACCCTTTTGCCAAATTTGATTTTACGCCTGTTCCTCGTCCTAAGACTTTTATTAGTGTAAATGAGAATGTTTAGACAGGGAACAGGGAACGCTTAACAGGGAACAGGCTTGAAACTCTCTCAGTGTCTGAGTTTTATGTTTAGTTTCTGTCCTAAAGCGACAGCTATAATTTTCATTCGAGAAAACAACCAGCATTAGGACTTAGTACTCATTGTGGTCTTTTGTATTATTTTTTCATTTGAAATTGGCTGTTCAATTAGTCGTATCTTCCAGCTTCTCCTGAATTTCCTTAGCCTTGGCTTCTAATGCAGCAAGTAAGTCTTTCAGTTGCGATGGAGGGACATCATCAACCTTAGTTGTACAGACAGATCGAATGAGAGAACTAATTTGGCGATTTGGCTTAATTTTTTTTCCTGGAGTACGTTCAGCAATAATTTTGGCAACTAGAGAACGAGTTTGAGCCACTGTTAGCCTTGATTGCAAAACTTGCAATGTCGCATCCTGTCGAATTTTCTCAGCCTGAGTGTCCTCGATTCCTAAATTTTTGGAATTGAGTTGTTGAAGCGAGCGAGCATGGTTAGCACCAAGTCCTGATTCTCGAATCGCAGTCTTTAAATCTTGCGTTAGTCGCAAGCAGGGGAAGACGTTTGCATCTACAGACGCTGGATTTTGTTGAAAACGTAGCAATAGCAGAAAGACATTACGCTCAATCTCATCTAACTCAAATTCTTTGATGCCCTTTAACTGCTCAACTCTTGTTGCACTGACTAGTTCAGTTAATTTCGGCAAGAGTTTTTTTACATTTAATCTGGCAATCACTCTCCTAACTGCCTTGACAACCTCTTCTTGTTCAATTTCAAAAGCTAATTTAGCTTGTTGGATTAAACCCTCAGCCAAATCTAGTTCATTCAAACCTTCTCGATGAAGACTAGTTAATAGTGTCAGTGCGTGTAATTCTGACTCTGAGAGTTCCTTCGGCAGCATAACTGCATCCAGCATTTCAATTTCTGGCTGCAAATACTCTGCAACTGCTCTCCATCTCCGTTCTCCATCGAAGATGAGATTTCCTGGCAGCAAGATAATTGGCTCTTGTTGCCCCTCTTCTTTAATTGAAACAGCTATGCTGTGAATGCTATCCGGTGTGAATGTTTGCCTTGCCTGCTTGGGATTGGGTTTAACTTGACTATAGTGGATTTGAAAAATACCAGATGCTTTGAGCTGTTCTCGTAGTTCTTCAATAGTTTGATTGAGACGAGTCCGTTCTTGTTCGGCAAGCTTTCCATTTACCTGTTCATCTTTCAACCGAGTAATCTCAGCTTGCAACTCTTCTATCCGTTCTTCAAGCTCAAATACCTGTTGTGAACCGGCTGCAGAAGCAAACATTCCCAGCACACTCGGTTTGTTTGATTTTGACATCTATTGACCTCCTTCATTTTTCTTATCTAAACTTGCGCAAACTTGTAGTCATAACCATCTTTACGATGTACTGCTTTGATGTCGTTTCGAGAAACACTAATTACCAATTCTTTGCGGTAGCGAATATCAAAGTTTCCTTTAAAACGCACGGTTTTAGTCGTTTCCCTGTAATACCTGCAAACTTCCCAGCAACAACCGAAACAATATCGCCAGTGTTCCAGTTTTTTACTTTTTGCTTGGCTCGATATCCTTTTCGGGGAAATCCGTATTTATCGGTTTGCACCATCTGTCGGCATCCCCACCCCAATGCCTTTATCAATAATGGCTGCTGAGTTAAAAGCAAGAGCGATTCAACTTTACCCACACACGCTGCATCCAACCAATGGGCTTTGGGTAGCTGTAGTCGGGTACGATTAAACTTAGTTAATCCACCTGAACCCGTGCTAACAGGCAAACCTATAGCTTTTAACCGATTGAACAATGCCCATCGGGTTGAGTTGACAGCCGCAGCATCTTTCAAAGGACGTTTAGCTTGTGCCAGAACTCGTTTCAACACTTCAGGCTTTTTAGCTAAAAACTGCTTAATATCCTGAGTTCCTTTTTTAGCGTTGCATTTATCACAAGCAAGGCAAAGGTTAGAAATCCGATTGCTGCCGCCCTTGGCTTTAGGATGAATATGTTCAACCTGCAAAGGCACATTTTCCGCGCCACAGTAAGCGCATTTTCTATCCCATTTGTTCAAGAGGTATTCTCTGACTTCATAGCCTTGCAACTCCCCTTGCTGATATTCAATTCCGGAAATTTCGGGATTCTCAAGCCTTTGGAGGTCAAATCTGACTAATTCTTGAACAATTGAACCAATGGGCGCAAATCGAATGAATCTGTCAATCCAAGTCAGAGTTGTTTCTACTCGATGCTGCAAGCTGGGTGCTAACCATCCTTTTACGCGAGTACGATTTAAGAATCGGGGTTGTCGATAACGTGTATGTCTCGCTCTACGGCTGCGACGGATGGCTCGTCGTGAATCCAAAGATGCTTTTATTGCTTGTCCTCTGTGGGCAAGCTCAGCGCCAAACACGACTTTTTCCCTTTGCAGCAGCGCGATACCAGTTGCTTTTGAACCGGGATCTAATTTGAGTGTGATAGGCTCTGGCGTATCAACTACTTCCTTTTTGAGGATAATCGTAAAAGGATAGCGTCGGAAAACCGCTGCTTTGTTGGCGTTCAGCAGTTTCCTTGCTGTGATAGGGCGGCAAGGGTTGAGTGGTTTTCGGTTTAGTATCAAGTACAAAAACGTAATTTTGATTAGACATGGTTTTGTCTCTACTGTTTGCACGTAATGTTTGCCTCGCTTAAGTTATCGGTCGGTACTATCCTTTCAGCACTAGCTTTAATAAACCCAATGCTTGTTTTAACTGAAAAGTTTTAGAGCTTGGAGCTGGCGAGCACTCCAAGGTAAGAACTTAAACACTTGCCGATAACGTAGGTCTAATCCTGAAGCTGGACACGACGATTAAGGTTAGATAGCTTTAATCAGGTTTTAGCCGTGTCTCATTACCTTAAGTTCTTGAATTAGTGCATCAACGATAGGTAAAAAGTCTGCTCTTGCTTCTCTGCCTGGTCTGTAAATTCCTAAAGGTAAGCCTCTACCAGAAGCATTCAGAATATCCGCTGACTCGCGAATTGGACTAAAGTATTGAATTCCTAGATTTTGACAGACTACTGGAAGTTCCTCAACAATACTTCTATGTGCTCCCCAGTCACTTTTCCAACGAGTGGGTACCATTCCTAAAATTTTTGGATTTGGTTTCAATCTCAGGCGCTTGCAGTTGTCATAGTACCATTCAATCATTGCAGCAGCGCTCTGGGAAGCTTTGTATTCGGGTTGAATCGGAATTAATACATGAGTAGAAGCTGCAAGAGCGGTTAGTGGTAAAGGCTCCAAGGTTGCAGGACAGTCGATAATTACAAAATCTTGAGGTAAGGGGTAATCACTCAGCCGATCTGCAAGGATATAAGCTCCGCGCAGATCCTTTGATACCAAACGTATTGTCTCGTGCAATTCTTTTCCGCCCTTACAAACCTGAATTTTGTCAGTTTTTCCCTGCCAAGCTGTAACTAGGGGCCAGTTCCCTTTGAACTCTGGGTCATATACGTCAGCCATTGTTCCTGGTGCTTCCACTTCTCTTAATCCACAAAACAAAGTCAGTGATTCGTTTGGGTCGATGTCTAATAACGTAACTGAATAGCCGCGAACACCTAACTCATAAGCAAGATTGTATGAAACAGTACTTTTAGCTACTCCCCCAGCATTTGTCTCAATTGAAAGAATTAAATTGACTGACATGGTGTTTTTCTTTGTTGACTAACGACATTTCACATTTTCAATCCTGAGATAACGTTATATCAGTTTTGTCTTAGTAATTTTGAGATAATGTTATATCAGTTTTCACTCGTTGTGTTGTAAAAACTTGTCAACGACCCCGACTTGAAGTCGGGGGCTTCTAGCCAGAAGCCCTAGTTGACCAGACTGAGTACCACGCGTACTACGTGACGAAGCTCCCACGCTCCCAGAGGCTTTTAGGTGGTTTTTTCTCCTGGATTTCTGTAAAAAAATAATGCTAGTACAAACAAGCCAACCTGTCTGTACTAACACTATCGGTGAAATTCTAGAACTCGTCAAAAAGGTATGTCTTCATCAAACTCTTCATTCATGGAAGTGATGTTTTCTTCGACCAGTCCCTTTGCAAATCCAGGTGTTTCAGGTTTGGGAGAATTACTACTAGTTTGGGTTACTTTGTTGATTGGTTGTGCTGTGACAAAGTTTTTAATAACGAATGTGACAATCTTTTCTTTGTATTCACCCTGATTGTCAACTTGTAAATTAAGATACCCTTCTGCTATTCCGTGTACACCTGACCCTTGCTCGTTGATAACGACAGCAGGTACACCTTTTGAACGGTATGGTACTTCATCAGCGACTACTCCTTCTCGAGAACGGTAATAGAATTCGGCAATACCAAACGCAATTAAGGAACCTTCCTGATCATGGATTTGATTGACAGACTTAATTCGTACAGTGCTAGTAGTATTAATCATGTTTGTGTGGTTTGTAAATTTAGTAGATAGTTTTTCGCCTACAACGAATACTGCGTAGACGAAAAGTACTTTTTTTAGAAATTGGCGTTAGCGATTGGCTTTGCCACTGCCCCTTGGGCGATCGCCATGTCGTTTGATGTAATAGATATAGATTCTTCCTTGCGAGGTGAACCTAATAACTCGATAGTGTTGATGGTAATTACAGGTTTTTGCCGCATGACGCCTGAATTCTTATCTGCCCAACGGTCAAATCCAAACTCGCCAGTTATCGCAATCTGGGTTCCTTTACGAACGTAATTACCAATAACTTCTGCTTGCTTTCCCCATGCTATAAGGTCAAACCAAAGGGCTTGTTCGCTTCTATAGGGAGGTCTGACAGCGATGCTGATACTAGCTTTAACAGCACCTGACTCGAAATACTTTAGATCCGGCTCTTGTCCGCATCTGCCAACCAGCATGACTTTATTGATATAGTTCATAATTGTGAGGATTTATACAATTCCCCCAATACTGCGTTAGCAAAAGTTCTTCAGCAGGTTTTCACTTGGACGAGTTGTTTTTGCTTAGTTCACATTCACCAATTTTGCCCCCTAAAAAATGGGCAGGGCTTGAAGCCCCATGATTAATCGTGGGGTCAAGACGAATATCGTATTAGCCCTGCCCATTTTTTTTCGTGTTAGGCGGGCGTCACAGGTAATTTTTCTCTGTGTCTATCTTAATTTGATTTGTGGTTTCTACTAAGGAACGCAAAAGTTGCTTGTGTTATGTTGGTATGGCTAGAAGTGCTATTTATCTGACAAATCTAATTAAGTATTCATGCCTGAGTATCTTCTTCTAAAGCGAATTAATATTTGTAAGTTGATTCTTTTGGCTTTGATGTGGATACAATCTGATGAAGACAGCCAGCTATCACTTACTCCTGATTACTCATCCCCTTTGCAGGTAGAGAATCTGACTTGGTTAGGGGAAACTTATGTAAAAGAGGATGTTGAGCATTTTTGTGATGTTTCCAACACCGTGAGAATAGGCGTGTGGGGAGAAATTCTAGAACTGAAGTTAGTAGACTTTATTGCTGATTTACCTAAGAGTTTGCACGATGCGTCATGGTTTGCTTTATTGGCAATTAATATGATGCTGGTGGATAAAGAATTAAATCGGAGATATGTACATCCACAAGATGAGTATTTTGCACGAACTGTTGCGCTTGATTGCTTAGCGCAATTGGGTGATTCTTACTTAGCGAAAGGTCATCCTTATTTAGACTTTCCTTTATCTTTAGAAGAAGCGAAATCTCTACTACCAGTTGATAGAAAACAAGAGTTAGAAATCGAGCTAGAAAAGTTTGTGATTGACACTTATGAACACGATTTTGAAGATGAGAAACCAGATATTAGTGAAATAAAAAAAGACTATTTGAAAGAGGTTTTCAAAGATTTTTTGCTAATTCTGACTGGCGGGGTGATATAGACCAAGAAGCAGTTGCACAACTGCAAGAGAAATACGGACCAGAGTACTCTCAAGCTGCATATTCGATTCAAACCAAGGATCATGAACGTTGGGGTTATACCCTTGTTTTTCTCAAGCACTTTATCGGTCTAGATTCCAGTTTTCTAGAAAGCCGGAGTGATTTATTTGTTAACGGTGAATCTGAAGAAAGTGATTTACCTGACTACTTTTGTATCAAGTTCGATTTGGAACGCTGGCAAGACCGAACAGTTGTCTTATCCCGATTGGTTCATACCTTGGTTTATTTTTTGTTAGTAGCAGAAAATTATCATCCCAGTCATCTAGAAGATTTGATGACTATTCCAGCTTCTGAGCGAAGAATATCAAATCTGCAAGCTTGTTTGGGTGTAGCTGTTTATAGGAGTGGTTATTATATGGCTGCTTCTGGTATTCCTGAATCAGAAGTCGGTCGAAGCTGGCTTTTAGATAAAGCTTTTCCTAATCTGTTCCGTTTTTATCAATACGGTCGGTTGGAAGGAAAAAATGTTGGTGTCGGACAATAGTCGCTACAAAAGAAGAACTACCTCCCCTCACGAAAGAAGAGGCAAGATTTTGAGCGGAACATTGAAAAAAGCACCGAAAGCTAATTATGAGTCAAAAACGCTCAAGTGGGACAACCCGCATTCTTAAGCCCACACCGTAATCCGTGATTCGGTGTGGGAGTACGTCACAACAGTGATAATTGTTCTAACTGGATGGTACTTTCCGTTTGAGTTTCTTGAATAAGACGTTTGTTGTTACTTGACGAGTTTTTACCCCATCCTTCTTTAGCAGCGTGTTTGATAACATAAGAACGGATATCACTGGCTACGATTTCATAATCTGATTTAATTTTCTGGTATTTGATTGGAGTTGTGCCAATTTTCTCCCACAGTTTATCGTATTCGTAGCTCTCAAAAGGTTTGTGTCTGTTGAGGGCATCATAACTTGCCCAAAGAAAAACATCTGTCCATTCGGCTCTCAGTGGTACTTCATATGTAATTGGCATCATTAAGGCAAGAACTTCACTACTTGAAGCTAATTTTCCTACCTCCCCTTTGTCTATCTCTTCCAGCGCTGCATTCAATCTATCGATTGCGATCGCTTTTCCTACCCAAGCCGGAATTAACTGTTGCCAGCCGTTCTGCTGAGTTACAATTGGTCCTGCCACGTACTGAACAATTTCAGGACTTGCCCCTGCTAAGTTAAGTAGGCTGGCTGTTACAGCTTTATTAATCCCTTGGTTAGTTAATAACTGAAGTATCTTTCTAGTACTGGGGGTAAGTATTTCACTTGCTTTTTGGCTTTTGCTGTTACGGATGGTTTCTTCGACATCGAATAAGCTTTGCTGCTGGTTCATACTATGTTTTGTGTAAATAAATAGTGCCAGCTAAAAATACTTTCAGCTGGCAGTAATTGTTGTTAATGGATGTGTTTAGTTATGGCAGAAGTAACGTATCCCAAATGCTTCTAGGAGTAACGTGCTGTAAGAGTTGGTTTCTTGCCTGGGTGCAGCGCTTGAGTAACTGAGTGTTTCGTAATTTCTTCCACCAGTTGTGTTGCAGGTAGGTAAGCAACCACAGTTGCGTTTGGTAATTCCAACTTGAGATGCAGTTACTTAAACTGAGCGCGTTTAGGATATCGCTGGGAGGTACTTCTAGTTGCCTGATCATTTCTTCTGGTATAGATGACAACATCTTTATGTGAGCGATCGCTCGACCGGGGCTACCTTCACTAATAGTCAAGATTTCCTGCGTTAACTCGATTTGTTCGTCTTTAAAAACAGAAACAACATCCTCATCAGTTAATCTGGAAAAAAGTATGATTTGACACCTACTTTTGATAGTGGGTAATAGCTTTTGAGGATGAGACGAGACAAGGATGAATGTTCCAGTCTTGGGTTCCTCCAGCGTCTTGAGGAGTTTATTGACGGCGGTAGGGTTGAGCATATCAGCTTCGTGGATAATTACCACCTTTTGGTTGCTACTGATGGCGCTGCTTGAGAAGAATTCAATGACTTCTCGTACCTGTTCAACCCGGATGGTAGGGATGCCTTTCTGCTGGGAAGTGTTTTCAGCGCAGGTAGGTTTGATGTGTAGGATGTCTAAATGATTTTCTCCTACAATAGCGTTTGCAAAAGCCAGGGCAGTTTTGGTTTTTCCTACCCCTTCAATTTGGCTAGTAAATAGGTATCCAGGAGCAATTTTATTATGTTCAATTGCCTGAGTAAGTAGAAGTTTGGCGGTATGCTGTCCGATGATTTCTGCAAATAGGTTGGTTTTCATACAGTGCAAATTTCAATAATTCGACTGGTTAAGCTATCAGTTCCAGTTTTGAGTTCGGTTTCGAGTTGTGCAAGTAAGGTGAGGCTAGTTTTGAGTTTTTGAACGGTACTTGTTACGACCTCATTTTTGAGGTAATACAGCCTTTTGGGGTTTTTCAGTTCGGCGATTTCTGCAATCTTGTTTTCAGCTAGTTTTGCTTCTACTCCAGCTTTAGTTATTAGCCAGGTGCGGAAAACAGACGTGAGCGTTGCTACTATTTTGAGTGGATGTTCGTTGTTATCCAGTAATTTAGATATTTGCATCATTGCTAAGTTTGGATTGTTTCTTAACATAGCAATCGTAAGTTCTGAATAGTCAGTGTTATTATTACTAACTAGCTGGGATACTTCTTCAAGCTCTAAGGTTTTTCCATTTGCATAGATAGCAAGAAGAGCGAATTCGCTATCGGCTCGTGCAGTATTGTTACCAATAGCTTCGACTAGGTAATAAGTTACATCTGGTGTGAGTTTAACTTGATGAGCAGCTGCATACTTCCCTATCAAATTAGTTATCCCTTTTTTATCCCAACTGGGAACGAGAGGGAATTCCTCTTGTTGAGCATATTTTAGAATAGTTTTTACTACTGCCCTACGAGAATCTGACTTGTTATTACCAGTAATTAAGAGGATACTGTTTGAAGGTATTTGAGAAAGCTGATTATCAAGGTCTAGGTTATTTTCATTTGAGAAACTTTTAATCAGATATTCGCTGTCTACATGGACAATTTTGCTACCTCCTCCAAAAGGAAGAGTCATTACCTCAGTAAAAACGTTGGCAGCAATATTTTTCTCATTCCCAGATAATCTGACGTAGTTAAAAGCTTTCCAGTCTGGATCAACGTTTTGATTAACCAACTGGTCAATTCTTTGATGGAGCGAATAGGTATCTTCACCGTACAATAGGTATACTGGCATAATAATTTAGATAAATTTCTAATTATCGGGCGTTAGTTTGAAGCGGTGGTTTTTAAAAAGCTCTTTTTGTTGCTCCATCAGGAATGAATAATTAGTTCTGCTTCTAATTGATATTATTTTGAACTAATATCTCCGAGTTGACGAATTAAATCTAAGCCTTCCAGGTAATGCAATACACATGATAGACCTTCCACTTGATACAGCGTTTCCGGATGTTATGAGGTACAGTAGCAGCAATTAGCAAACCAGTTTCTTAAATGTTGAGGATTTATTAAGTCAAGTGCAACTGAAATTATTCGATCTACCATTTTGTTGTAGTCGGTGAAAACATCCTTAAGAATGACTTAAGTTGTGACCACCATAATTCAATTGGGTTAAAATCCGGTGAGTATGGTGATAAACATATAACTGAAGCACCGACAGCTTCAATCATTGGCACAATTGAATCTCGTTGATGCGCGGATAAATTATCCATCACTACCACTGCTCCTGACCATAACTGTGGAACTAAAAACTTAGATACAAATACTTCAAATGCATTGCCATCCATTGAATCATTCATTGTCATTAATGCAACTACTTTTGTAATACTGATAGCTCCAATTACTGTAACCTTTGAACCTCGATAAAAGGGGTTGAGAGAGTAAGCTCTTGTACCCATTTGTGAACGGGCATGAGTCCTTGTTAAGCCAAGTAGAATGCCAGTTTCGTCTAAAATACTAAATTTTCTGGCTCTATATTTTTAACTTTCTCCCAATAATCCAACCTTAAATTCAGAACTCTTTCTGTCCCTGCTTGAGTACTTCGCGTTGTTTTTTTTACGATTTAATCCTAATTTCTGCAATGCAGAACACATTGCACTTCGACCTACCCAATTGCCAGTTTTGTCTGCAAATAATTCACACAACTCTATCAGTGTTGCATCTGGATGTGCTTCAACTAATTCTCTTAAATCTATATCCGCATTTGTCAGATAACTAAAATTGTGGTTTTCCTCGCGGCTTAGGTTGTAAATTTCCATCAACTTTTTGTTGTTTTAGTTTTTTATCAATACATTTTCGTAAGTAATAGGTATAATATTCTCAGGTTGTGTGTACCATTCTGCAAATTTATTAAAAGCATCTTCGTTTGCTTCTATCCATTTTTTCAGCTCTTCTGGCATTCCTAAACCAAATAAGTAATGATTGTAAGTATCAAATAAATCTTTCTCTTTTAGTTTTTTATGATAATCAAACAATACATGAGGAT
>JAAUSC010000048.1 GCA_012031965.1 Scytonema sp. RU_4_4 | reverse complement strand
AATTTATGGTGTTAGCGGAAGCGGGCGAAGATGAAGTCCTCTACACTGAAGATGGGCAGTACGCAGCTAACGTGGAAAAGGCAGTTTTCTTTACCACCTGATGCGCAACCCTCTGCATTTACCAATTACGAAAAACGAGAAACACCAGGGAGCCAGACAATTGAGAAAGTCTGTGAATTTTTGAAATGTTCCCCCACTCAAGTTGTGAAAAATGTTCTTTACCAAACAACATTTGATAATGGGACATCAGTTTTGGTACTGGTGAGTATCCGAGGCGACCAAGAAGTTAATGATATCAAATTACAAAATGAATTGACAAAATTAGCTCCCAAGTACGGTGCAAAAACGGTGCTCAAACTTGCAGTACCAGATACAGAAGCTCAAGAAAGATTGGCAAGTAAGCCTTTGCCCTTGGGTTACATTGCTCCTGATGTTGGAGATGATTATATTAAATCACACAAGGATATTGCACCTGGCTTTTTACGTTTGGTCGATAAAACAGCAGTCGATTTAAAGAATTTTGTCACTGGTGCAAATGAATCTGGCTACCATGTTGTTGGAGCAAATTGGAATGAGCATTTTAAGTTACATAAAATTTGCGTAGATGTACGTAAATCAAGGCCAGGCGATCGCTCTCTCCATAACCCAGACCAAACTCTACAAAGTGCTCGTGGAATAGAGGTAGGTCACATTTTCCAATTAGGCACCGAGTATTCCATCGCAATGGGTGCAACTTATACCAATGAACAAGGTGAAGAAAAACCTCTGTTGATGGGTTGTTACGGTGTGGGTGTGTCACGATTGGCTCAAGCTGCTGTAGAGCAATCTTACGACCAAGATGGAATTATTTGGCCTCTTCGCATCGCACCTTATCACGCGATTGTTACGATTCCTAACATCAACGATGCCCAACAAGTGGAAATCGCCGAAAAACTCTACACCCAACTCAATCAAGCGGGAGTTGAAACCTTGCTTGATGACCGGAATGAACGGGCAGGAGTAAAATTCAAAGATGCAGATTTGATTGGGATCCCTTACAGAATCGTCACCGGACGGGCGATCGCCAATGGCAAAGTTGAAGTTGTTGAACGAAAAAGTCGCAAATCACAAGAAATTGCGATCGCGGACGTTGTATCTACACTCAAGCAGGGGATTCAATCAGTGAACAGTACACAGTTATCAAGCAACTGATAACTGATAACTGACAACTGACAACTGACAAAACGAAAACATGGAATTTTTCACGCTCCTTGTATCTGGCTTGTTAGGGTTAGTAACTCCAGTCGGACTGGTTGTTGATCGGACTGCTGAAAATGCTATCCGTTCCCAGTTGGCTCAAGTTGAACAATTGCAAGTGCGAGTTGACAATGCTCCTACTCATCAATTGCTGCAAGGCAAAGTAGAAAGGGTGCGTGTTGCGGGGCGTTCTTTGCAACTCAAGTGGCAAGAAGTTCGCATTGCAGCTTTAGAATTGGAAACCGATGTCATTGAATTAGAACCGCGCAGTCTGGAAAAAAAACGACCCAAATTCAAACGACCTTTACAAGCTGGTGTCCGTTTGGTGTTAACTCAACAGGATATCAATAAACTCATACAATCACCTCAATTCATGGCGAGGTTGCAAAAGCTAAAAATGAACACAGGCAATTCTTCAAAGACAGAGTATAACTCTGTGTATACTTTTGTCAATCCAAATGTAAAGTTTTTAGCAAATAACCGCTTCAGCTTCCAAGTAGAATTACAGGAGAAAGGTCTGAAGAAACCCTTATTGATTAGGGTGGAATCAGGATTGAGTATCGTTGGTGGGAGGAATATCCAGTTAGTTAACCCAATTGTGGCAGCGAATGGTCAAGAAGTTCCACCTCAACTTGTCAATGCTGTTGTGAACAATTTCAACAAACGATTAGATTTAGGCAATCTGGAAGGTGACGGTCTACAAGTGCGAATTCTAAAATTGAATATGAGACCAGAAGAATTAGAGATTGCTGCATTTTTGCGAGCAGAACCATCTTCTAGGTTTTTGGAAACCCCCAGTTTATGAGTATCGTCGTTAACCAGGCTTCTCCTCATACAAATACTATTTCAGCCTAAAGGTAGGTTTTCAATATGAAAGAACAGCAAGGATCTAACCGTATTTCTCCTGGTATTATTGCAGCGATGACAGCTGCAGTTATTGCAGTGGCTGGTAGTGTTACTTTTTTTGCCTCAAAATCTGACAAGAATCCCCCTGCACAAATTCCGGCTCCAGCAGAAACTCAACCTCAGCAATCAACAAACCAGCTTGGTACTGAGCGAAATGCTGAAGTCTTTTGGCTGCAAAATACTGGTAATGGGTTTAAATTGGTTCCTCAAATCGTTCAAGTCAAGGCTCTTGGGAATTCATCGAACCAAATTTTAGAAGGAGCTTTCCAACAGTTATTAGCTGGACCAACAGAAAACACGGAAACTACCACAATTCCAAAAGGAACAAAGCTGCTGGGTGTGAAGACAGCAAATGATGGTGTCCACGTCAATTTGTCAGAAGAATTTGAGAGTGGAGGTGGGAGTTCTTCTATGATGGGTCGTGTAGGGCAAGTTGTTTACACCGCAACAGCTTTAGATAAGAATGCCAAAGTATACATTGAGGTAAACGGGAAACCTTTAGAAATTTTAGGTGGTGAAGGTCTAGAGTTGGAACAACCCTTGACACGTGAAAGCTTTGATAAAAATTATTCACTTTAATTGAACAGGACTTACGCAAAAAAACCCGGTTTCTACAAAAATTGTCTGGTTGACAACCAAATACGAACGAAGAAACCGGGTTTGTTGCAGATGGTGCAAGTCTGATTAAAATCATTAGTGAGACAGCCCTGCAGGCAAGCAACTCCTGCAGGAGTTCTTCTCCATCACTACTTGCGATTTAAAATGCGAAAGTTACGGGCTTGCTGTTCTAACCTGGATGCGAGTCGATCACAAACCCGGTTACACAACTCAAAAATCATTTCATCTTCCACTCGGTAGTAGGCACAGGTTCCTTCACTGCGACGACTGAGGATTCCCGCTTGCCACATTACCTTCAAGTGTTTTGAGACATTAGCCTGAGAAGTCTGTGTTGCCTCTACCAGTTCTTGTACGCATTTTTCTTCATCTCGTAGCAAATGCAATAGCCGTAGGCGCATGGGTTCACTCAAGAGGCTGAAGTATTCAGCGACTTGTTGCACAACTTCTGGCGGTACAGGCAACGCTTGTTTCATCAGGGTAGACCCGTAAGGACTCACTAAAAATTTAACAATGAAGCATCGATATATAGATTAATACTTAATCAGGTTTAATTCGCATCAAAGATTGACCATATTCTACTGGTTCACCGTTCTGAACGAGAATTTCTATCACTTGTCCGGAGACTTCCGCTTCGATTTCATTCATGAGTTTCATGGCTTCTATGATACAGACTGTTTGACCGCTCCTTATGCGATCGCCCACTTCCACAAATGGCGTTTCGTTCGGATTAGACGCACGATAAAACGTTCCCACCATTGGGGAAGGGATTTCAACAAACTTCTGTTCTATTAAAGAGGAAGCAGTTGGTGGTGATTGTACGCCCACAATATTGCTGTCAATGGCGCGATTTGGCAAGGTTTCCGTTACCGGAGGAGGCGACATCACCAAGGAGACAGGTGGTGGAACTGGTGTGTTCGGTGCATTAAGTGTACCTAACGCCGCTTGACCTGCTGACAACACTTGAGGAGTACTTACAGCCTTACGAATTGTAAGTTCAAAATCATCACTTTTGAGCGTGACTTCTGCAATGTCAGTTTGTGCAATGGTTGTCAACAGTTGGCAGATTTCATTAAAGTCCAATGGCACAGCTTTTCTTACCTCATGCAATTAAAGGGTAAATAGACTTTATCTAATGAAAGTGAATTTATATAGTAAGGCAGGGATGTAAATCCCTGTTATAGATGAAAATCGGGATTTGCATCTAGAGGTGAGAATAAAGTTACTCCCTGCCAAGATATGAATCGTTACGGGTGTCTATGCGGATGCGTTCTCCTTGAGAAATAAACAAAGGAACCATCACCATTGCTCCTGTTTCCAAAGTTGCTGGCTTGGAACCACCAGTAGCAGTGTCACCCTTAACACCTGGATCTGTTTGTACAACTTCCAAGACTACGGAGTTAGGCAGTTCTACTTCCAGGACTTGGTCGCCCCAGCGAACAACATTGGCTTCCATACCTTCTTTGAGGTATTTTACGCGATCGCCAATCTGTGATGCGCTCAATCTGCCTTCTTCGTATGTTTCCATATCCATAAAGACGTATTCTTCAGCATCTTTATAGGTATGCTGCATTGTGCTTTTTTCCAGGTTAGCTTGCGGAACTGTTTCACCTGCGCGGAACGTTTTCTCTACCACGCTCCCACTTTGAACATTTTTCAGTTTTGTCCGTACAAAAGCAGAGCCTTTCCCTGGCTTAACGTGGAGGAATTCCACCACTCGCCATACGGACCCATCTAATACTATCGAGACACCGGGTCGAAAGTCGTTGCTGGAGATCATGAAGCTTTCAAAATTTTGGAAGACAATCGGGTTTTATTTTAACCCCCAATAGGAGTGATTAGTCATTTGTTTAGTTATTAGTCATTAGTACTTAGTCAACAGTCAAGAGTCAAGGGGGCAGTGCGTTGCGGTGAATAAGGACGCGAATGACAGCTTTCCAACGCTCCTATGCTCCACTTGAGGAAACACGCCAGTCGCTACAACGGAGCGGAGCCACCAGATGCTCCGCCTCCGCTTAACCTCCGCAACGCACTGGCTCCTCTGTAGGGACCGGTGAGTTCCCCTCTGGTGAATCTGCACCAGAGGGGTGCGGTGAAGGGCGGGGTGAGGTCTTTTTATTGTAAGTAATTAGGCGAACTTGATATTAGTTGCTGCGGCTAAAAAAGATAGCAGCAATGAGAATTAACCCTAAAAGCGCTAAGGGTACCCAGAGATTGGGGACATCAGACAGACTCATAAAAGAAAGAACAAAAATCAAAAATGGTTTTTTGTCAATAGGACTTACGCACCATCTGCTAGAAACCGGGTTTCTTTGCGTAAGTCCTGGTCAAATAGAAGAATTAATTCTGAACTATCCTTTTGCGAAATCTCCAGAGAGTTTGTATCATCTGAGTGAAAGAGTTTCTTCGCGGTTCTTGGACAAAGAAAAGGGGAATCAGTGCTGCGAGTCGGAAGACAAAAGATATAGCAAATAATCCTTGTAAACCCCCTAATGAGGGATTTTGTGCAATCAAACCACCCATAGTTGTACCTAAAGCGCCACTAGCCCCACCAACAGCAGCAGTCATTGCAAAATAAATAGATTGTTGTTTGACAGGCGCAATCCCTAGCTGCATATTGTTGCTGCATAAATCAACTCCTGCCCAAGTCCCTCCAGCTAACATGTGTAGGAACGGTAACCACAGCCAAATGCTACAAAAACTAACATCAATCCCCAACCAAAATAAAGGTATGACTATAAGTAGAATCCCAGTTAATATCAGGATTGGATGATTACCTATTTTGTCTGATAACTTGCCCCACACAATGAGCATCAGCAAGTTTGCCCCCGCCTGAAGACTACCGTAGACTGTCACCAAACTGACATCTAGATGCATAGTATCTAGCATGTAGAAGTTGAAATAAGGAGTACTCAAGTTACAAGCAAGCATCCGGAAACTGAAATAGAACAGAAACATTAAAAAATTGGAGTTATTTAAGATACCTTTTATGGCACTTAAATCAGGTGTAGACTGAGTGTTTTTTTCTGTCGTTTCTAACTGTGTATCAATAGTATGACGAGAATTCTGAGTATCTCCGGAAATGGAATTTTTCACAAAAGAACCGAGGACAGAAGTGTGCTGCGTCTTTGGATTCACATCTACCATGAAGTACTGGCACCCAATACTCATCAATCCTGACAGAATCCCAAATAGCACAAGCACTCCATAACCTTGTAAAGTCCCACCAGGCCATTTTGAGACAGCCATACCCACCAAAGGGACATAAATTAAATTAGTTAGACTAGCAGCACTGTTACGCAATCCAAAATACCTTCCCCGGAGCTGTCGAGGGACCAAAACTGCCATCCAACTCAGCCACGATGCATTTCCTAATCCTGCCAACATATGACTCAATAAGACAATCACAAGTGTCAGAACTATTAATTGCTGAGAATTTATATATCCAAAGCTTAGGGCGGCGATGCCAATGGCTAGAAATAACCAGAGTAACCGAGCAGTCGCGTTTGTAAAGAGCGAATATCGAAAGCGACTGGTTGCGCATTCAGATAGATAGGCACCCAAGGGTTGAAGGAGATTCACCAGCATTGGAATGGAGGACAGCATTCCAACAGTCACTGGACTTGCATTTAACTCCACCAAGAAGTTACTAAGCAAAATGCCAGTGGTGGTCATTGAGAACATTGCTGCAAACACACCATCCACAGTGGAGCCTCTGAGGCTGATGCGAATGGCGTTCTTCTTTAAAACTGCGGGGCTGGGTGTCGAGGTAGGAACAACAGTCGGTTCTGAAATTGCAATCTGAGGTATTTTAGGGGCTAGAGGCGCAACGGTTTCTAGCGAAATGGATTCCATACCTATCTCCACAGATGGGTAAAGCAAGTGTCTTAAACTTTTTTGTAATTTCTCGTTATTCTAACTTGCATTTCTCAACAAAAATTTAAAGAGAGAAAAAATCAATGCTGAGCTATGCAGGCAATATGTAAAGTAGCAGAGTTTTTCTTTAATTGTGATGCAAACCAATGTGTTGAAATTTTTGGGATTGTTAGTGGCGATCGCCCTCTGTGTGATTGGTTGTCAAAATCTAACCTTTCCCAGCACCTCCTCAGGGCTAACCCCAATCACCATCAAGCTCGGTGGTTGGACAGCAAGTCCAGCAGAGCAAAAACTCTTGAAAGAACTACTACAAGACTTTGAAGCAAACCATCCTAGTATTAAAGTCAGGCATGAAGTCATCAACGACCAATACATGGATGTCATGAAAACCCGCTTAGTTGGTGAAGCGGCTCCTGACGTCTTCTATCTAGACGCTTTTGAGGCTCCTTTCTTTATGAGCCAGAATGTTCTCGAACCACTTGATGCTTATATCACTCCTGAATTTGACCTAGCGGACTTTGAGGAAACACTACTCAATAGCTTCAAGTATAGTCATCATATTTACGGTCTTCCCAAGGACTATTCCACACTTGCTCTGTTTTATAACAAAAAAGCTTTTGCTGCTGCAGGGTTAAGCACTCCTCCAACAACTTGGAATGAACTACGCACCTACTCAAAGAAGTTGACGGTAGACCGTAATCGAGATGGCAGAATTGATCAATATGGTTTTGGAGAAATTCCAGAGTTAGCCCGTCAGGCTTACAAAATCAAAGCTTTTGGTGGGCAACTTGTAGACCAAAATGGTTATGCAGTATTTGCCAGTGATGCCGGATTGCGAGGATTACAATTGGCGGTAGACCAGTATAAAAAAGACCGCTCCTCAGCTCAAAAATCTGATGTTGGGACCAACTCAGGTAGTGAAATGTTTGGTCAGGGTAAAGTTGCAATGGTTATTGAGGGGAACTGGGCAATTCCTTACCTCACTGAAACCTTTCCTAACTTAGAGTTCGCTACAGCAGAATTACCTAGTATTAATAATAATAAAAGCACTATGGTCTTTACTGTTGCCTACGTGATGAACAAGCAAACCCAGCACAAAGCCGAAGCTTGGGAACTGATTTCTTATCTTACAGGTAAAGAAGGTATGACAAAGTGGACGAAAACAGGTTTTGCTTTGCCCTCTCGTCAATCTGTTGCTCAAGAACTGGGTTATGATCAAGACCCCTTACGAACTGCACTTGTGGCAGGAGTAGATTATGCTATTCCTTGGCAAGTCGGTGAGTATCCAGCGGCGATTATGAACAATTTTGACAACCAGTTTGTCAGTGCTTTGCTAGGACAACAACCACTACAACAGGCGATGCAACGAGCACAAGATGAAGCGAATGAATTAATTAAAGCAATAGCAATGGAGTAGTTAGGCTAAGTAAAAAGTCAAAACTAAAAAGTTAAAAGAAATGGTTCCTTTTTTTTCACTTTTTACTGTTGACTTGTCATTATTACGTTTTTATTGCGAATTATTAATAATAATGAAAACCAATAAATAATTGTTCAAAATTCTACGGTCTTGCATAGACTAAAAAGTTTGAAACTGCTCATAAACACTCTTATGAGTCAGCACCTCTAAGTCAGTCATGGCAAGATATGCAGACAGCTTCGTTTGCAAAAAATAGCTCTAAAACTCCCTCTACAAGCTAGGGATCAATGCATTTCTCAAAAGAGTTACGATAAATAATCATGTATCACCTATCGCTATAGCCAAGATAGTGCAGGGTGAGTTCGGAGGTATCTTTGTGCTTGAAGTCAGAAGGCGAAAGAGAAACGCCAGGTCGAACATAACAGAAGACCTGGCTGGTTACCTGTTTATGATGCCTACTATTCTGGTGTTGGGTACATTTGTCGTTCTACCCATTCTCTGGGCTATTTTTCTTTCCCTGCACAAAGTTCAACTTCTTGGCAGTATTGAGTATCAATTTGTAAGTTTTCGCAACTTCACGCGACTGGTTGAAGATGAACGGGTTTGGATTGCTTTAAGAAATACAGTGGAATACGTTGCAATTGTTGTCCCAACCCAAACTATCTTGGCTTTAATTCTAGCTGTGACGCTGAATTCTGGTATTCGCGCCAAAAATTGGTGGCGTATCCTTTACTTTTTGCCGACAGTCACCTCCTCAGCCGTCTTGACGCTCATTTTTATGTGGATTTACAACACGAATGGGTTACTCAATGATTTTCTGGCTTTTGTGGAGCTACCTACTTACAACTGGTTGGGAGATCCAGCAGTTGCGCTCAAAGGCATTATGCTCATGAATATTTGGTCAACTGCGCCGTTTTACATGGTGATTTACCTAGCAGCATTGCAGGATATTCCTCGTTCACTCTATGAGGCTGCATCACTAGATGGAGCAAATGGCTGGCAGCAGTTTATTCATATCACGATTCCTATACTCAGACCAGTGACTTTCTTTGTGGTAACAATGGGAGTGATTGGTACGTTTCAACTGTTTGACCAATCCTACATTTTTTCTAACGGTACTGGCGGACCTAACAATGCTACCTTGACCGTAGTTTTACTGATATATCAAGCTGTATTTCGTAACTTGCAGATGGGGTATGCAGCGGCGATCGCCTTTTTACTTGCAGCAGTTATTATTGCTGTCACTTTGATTCAGCGGCGGTTTTTTGGAGGCGAAAAAATTTGACTAGTACCTCTAGCATCTCTGGGCTTAAAGTGCTGCTGTACATAGTATTGACACTGTATGCAGTCATTACCCTCATTCCCTTTTTATGGGCACTATCAGCATCATTTAAGCCGCTTGCTGAAATTGTCAGCGGTGAACCCAGTTTCATACCTAAAAACTTTACTCTCGACAACTACAAACAAATTTTTTTCCAAGAACCGCTGTTTCTCCGGTGGCTGTTCAACAGTATGGTCATTGCTATCAGTGTCACTATTTTAAACTTGCTGTTCAACTCAATGGCTGGTTACGCTTTGGCAAGGCTGCGTTTTAGAGGTAGGCGCTTCTGGTTCTTCCTCATTTTGGCAGTATTAGCAGTCCCTGCACAGATAACTTTAATTCCCACATTTTTAATTTTGAAAGCCTTCGGTTGGTTGAATTCCTATCAAGGGATGATTGTTCCCAGCATGGTCAATGCTACCTTCATTTTTATGATGCGGCAGTTTTTCATGAATTTTCCTAAGGAATTAGAAGAAGCAGCTCAATTGGATGGATTAAATACCTGGGGTATTTTTCGGCATATAGTTTTACCTTTAGCCAAACCAGCACTTGCAGCACAGGCAGTTTTTGTATTTATGGGCAGTTGGAATAATTTCTTGCTACCTATAGTTATTTTATTTGACCCAGAAATGTTTACTCTTCCTTTGGGATTGAATGCTTTTAAAGGTCAATTCATTAGTTATTGGAACTATATTATGGCAGCTTCGATGGTGTTTACTTTACCAGCTTTGGCTATTTACGCATTTTTTAATAGGTATTTTATTGAGAGTGTAACGTTTACGGGAGGGAAAGGTTAATCTTCACTCCTGTTCATCTAAATGTTCAGCAACAGCTTGATAAAGATGCAAAACATGACTGTCATGTAGGCGGTAGAAGACATTACGACCTTGCTTGCGATAACTGACCAAACGCATCGCCCGTAAGTTTCTTAGTTGGTGGGAGACAGCAGATTCACTCATATTTAGTACTGCTGCCAAATCACTAACACAAAGTTCTTTTTTAGCCAAAAGAGAGAGAATTCGCAGGCGATTAGCATCGCCTAAAAAGCTAAAAAATTCTGCCATGCGTTGGGCTTTATCGCTATTGAGAACCTCATGTGATACAGATTGCACATGATCACTCTCTAGTTTACTTGGTATTTTATTATACTCATAATTTTCTTTTGGAGAAAGAGAATTGGTGACATTATAGGTAAAAGTATTTCTGGCTGACATAGTATTAATAATGTAGAGACTTGATAGTTATTTCTTAGTAAAAAAGAAATCTTCTTATATACTCAAAATACTTTAAGATTTTTATCTAAAAACAACATATGCTTTTATTGAATGATTGCCAAATAGTTGAGCTTGCTGTCACCAATGTCAATGATTTGGTGAGCTTACTACAGTTTCCCTTCATGCAACGTGCTATTGCAGGTGCTGTTTTGATGGGAATACTTGGCGGTTTACTAGGCAGTTTCGTCACCTTACGCCAGTTGTCTTTTTTCAGTCATGCTGTTGGTCATGCTGCTTTAGTAGGTGTGGCGCTAGGTGTGCTACTACAGTTAAATCCCACCTGGATGCTGCTACCATTCACACTCATTTTTGGGTTAGTTGTTCTCTACTTTATGGAGAAAACCGATTTAGCTAGTGACAGCGTTTTGAGTATTGTTCTGTCAGGCGCATTGGCAGTAGGCGTGATTCTTAGTAACCTAATTCAAGGATATCGCGGTAACCTCATGAGCGTGCTATTTGGCGATATTCTCGCTATTGACTTGACAGATCTGGTTTTGACTCTGCTTGTACTTGTTGGAGGTAGTCTATTCTTATTATCAACCCTTAGGCAGCAAATTTTGTTAACGCTTAACCCTGCTGTGGCAAAGGTGCAAGGTATTCCAGTTCAGTTATACCGCTATGGATTTGTTGTATTGCTGTCATTAGCTGTGGCTGTGGCGATTAAAGCTGTTGGCGTTTTACTAGTCAACGCTTTTTTGGTTATTCCTGCCTCTTGTGCCAAACTGATGAGTCACCACTTTAACATTTTCCTGTTGCTGTCTGTGATCGTCGGTTCCATAAGTAGCATTGCTGGCATAATCGTATCGGGTCTTTTCAACTTTGCCTCCGGTCCTAGTATCGTTCTTGTTCAGTTTGTGGTGTTCTTGGCAGTTTTTAGCTGGGTTAAGTTGAGAACCAAAGCAGCGTAATTTTTTTTTCTGGCAAGACTTGCAAAATTAATGTGACTTTGCTACATTAAGTAATCGTGGGAAATAAAAGATTCCACGCCGGGATAGCTCAGTCGGTAGAGCAGAGGACTGAAAATCCTCGTGTCACCAGTTCAAGTCTGGTTCCTGGCATAGCAACCAAATCCCCTGCCAGCTAAAGCTTTAAGGGGTTTTGATTTTAAGCAAAAACCCCCTTTCAGCCATTCTTGGGGTGTAAATTGAGTGTAAGAATATCCCTACGGCTTCAGCATCGCATTGAGGCGAAGGTCTACCACTTCTTCTAAGATACAAGGGTTACGCTATAAAAAACTTATGTATTCTTATGCAATAAGGCTTAAGAGTAACAATAGGGAGACTTTTAGCGCTTTTGTCTTTCCAAGGCTACATGAACAAAGCTTACCAGAACAGGCTAGTACCGCTGGCGTTCGTCAAAAGTCAAAAGGCTTATGCTGTAAGCTTTTTTTTGATTGAAAATGGTGAATCCAGCGCTGCAGGAGGGTTTCCAACGCCAGATGCTCTACTTGGGGAGACACGCCAGGTGCTACAACGGAGGGAACCTCCGCAACGCACTGGCTCCCCAAGACCGCACTGGCTCCTCCGTAGGCGACTGGTGTTAGCGCAGCGAGACCGGAGGTCTTCCCCGATAGCCGTAAGGCGTGGCGTTAGCCATAGGGTAGCCTTATTTCCGCCGCGTTGTACTAGAACGATTTTCCAACGTTTAGTCCTTGCCTTGCGGACTTGGTTCGTGTAATTGCACCATGCGCGGATGTTCAGATTTCCAGGAGAATGAAACAGCCTTGCCCTTTTTTAGGGGAGGCAAAAAGTGCAATAGATTTTCTTCGGGCTTTATTACCGTGGGTTAAGAGGGTTCTTCAAAGCTGAAAATGACTAACCGAACCGTATTGAGAGCAGAGCAGGTTCACCAAAGCCACCCAAAAATTTTTGTTGAAGGAACTCACTCAATAGCTGTTGTGTGCAATAGTCACGAAGTTCCGTCCCATTCTACTACTGATAACAAAATTTATAATTGTGCGATACGCATAGCGTCAAGCCTCCGGCTTATCGCCCCTGTGAGGCGGAAGAAAAGCGCCATCGCCTGTATGCGCCCAGAAGGAAACTTTGGCGAAACCCTTTCCCCAAATTGAAGATTTGGGGCACAGGGCGCTAAGAGCGATCGCCCTTGATCCCCAGCAATAGCAGTGCTTCGGGTGCTGCTCTTTCTAACATCTTTGAACGCAACTCCGTATTAAACTCTTCCATACCTCTTTAGGAGTAAACTGAACTGGTATGGAGTGAAGAATGGTGTTATTTAGCGTATTTGATTGATAAATTGTGATTACAGGGGCACTAGACCAGCTCAGAAAGAAGTTAACACTAGTAACACCAGGAGAGCTACTTATATGCTTCTGTTGATTTTCTGATATGCGAGAGGTTAGATAAAAGCCATATATGACAATATATAATTTATAGATACTAGCAAAATTAATATTTTATAATTGCTGCTATCATCTATTGTTCAATCTAAATTCTTTATATATTATTAGGTGTAACTTTACTATGGGTTCTACGATGAATCGTCTGTCTATTTTTGTAGACGGAAACAATATGTTCTATGCTCAACAAAAAAATGGCTGGTTTTTTGATCCACGAAGAGTCTTAGAATATTTCAGACACGAACAATCAGATACAACATTAATTAATGCTTTCTGGTACACTGGCTTGAAAGACCTACAGGATCAGCGAGGATTTCGAGATGCTCTAATTAGTTTAGGTTATACAGTGAGGACGAAAATTTTAAAAGAATATTATGATGATTCATCTGGTCGTTACTCACAAAAAGCTAATTTAGATATAGAAATTGTTGTAGATATGTTTAATACCGTCGATCAGTACGACCGAGTTGTTTTATTTAGTGGAGATGGAGATTTTGAAAGAGCAATAGAACTATTGCGGGGAAAAAATACTCATATTACAGTAGTATCAACAGAAGGAATGATAGCTAGAGAGCTACGTAATGCTACCGACAGATATATAGATTTAAATGATATTCGGGATCAAATAGAAAAAGTAGATTCTCAGTTACCTTAGCAATTATTTACAAAATGAATAGCAAAAAAACAAGGTAGAAGGTATTTTTAGTCACCAGTAAAAATCCAACAACAAAACTCAACAACAAGCTACAAATGAACACGACACAACAAAGAATCATCATCTTTGACACAACACTTCGAGACGGTGAGCAATGTCCAGGAGCAACACTGAACATAGAAGAAAAACTGACTATTGCTAAGCAGCTGGCACGTCTGGGTGTAGATATCATTGAAGCAGGCTTTGCCTTTGCCAGTCCTGGAGACTTTGAAGCTGTGACTAAGATTGCCCAACTCGTGGGAACAGAGAATGGTCCTGTCATTTGTAGTTTAGCAAGAGCGCGACAAGAAGATATTCAAAGTGCCGCAAAAGCAATCAAGCCAGCCGCAAAAGGGAGGATTCATACTTTTATTGCAACAAGCGATATTCACCTCAAGTACAAACTGAAAAAGACAAAATCAGAAGTTCTGGCAATTGCTGAAGAATGGTAGCTTATGCCAAAAGTTTTACGAATGATGTAGAATTTTCTCCTGAAGATGCAGGACGCTCTGAACCAGAATTTCTCTATCAAGTTTTAGAGCGGGCGATCGCCGCAGGAGCAACCACAGTTAATATTCCTGATACTGTGGGTTACACCACACCTAGTGAATTTGGGGCATTGATCAAAGGTATTAAAGAAAATGTTCCTAACATTGATCAAGCAATTATTTCTGTTCATGGACATAATGATTTAGGCTTAGCCGTCGCCAACTTCTTAGAGGCTGTGAAAAATGGTGCCAGGCAGTTAGAGTGTACTATCAATGGTATTGGTGAACGTGCAGGAAATGCAGCATTAGAGGAATTGGTGATGGGTTTGCACGTCCGTCGGCAATATTTCAACCCCTTTTTAGGACGTCCAATTGATTCCGAAGAACCTTTAACAAATATTGACACTAAACAAATTTATAAAACATCCCGTCTTGTTTCTAACTTGACAGGAATGCTTGTTCAACCTAACAAAGCAATTGTAGGTACGAATGCCTTTGCTCACGAGTCTGGAATTCATCAAGATGGTGTGCTAAAAAATAAGCTCACCTATGAAATTATGGATGCCCAATTAGTTGGATTGACAGAAAATCAAATTGTCTTGGGCAAACATTCAGGAAGAAATGCTTTCCGCACTCGCTTGAAAGAATTAGGCTATGAACTAACAGAAACTGACTTAAATAAAGCGTTCGTTAAATTCAAAGAAGTAGCAGATAAAAAGAAAGAAATTTCTGATTGGGATTTAGAAGCAATTGTTCATGATGAAATCCAACAAGCTCCCGATTTGTTCCGTTTGGAATTAGTGCAAGTTTCCTGTGGTAGTAATGCTCGTCCGACTGCAACCGTCACACTCCGGACTCCAGAAGGCGAAGAATTAATTGATGCAGCAATCGGTACAGGACCAGTGGATGCAGTTTACAAAGCCATCAATCGTGTTGTCAACGTACCGAATCAATTAATTGAGTTTTCTGTACAGTCAGTCACAGCAGGTATTGATGCAATTGGTGAAGTTACTATCCGTCTTAAGTATCAAGATAGAGTGTTTTCCGGTCATGCGGCAAACACAGATATCATCGTAGCATCAGCTCAAGCTTACGTGAATGCACTGAATCGGTTGTATGCATCCTTGCAAAATCAACAACAGCAACAGCAAGTTGTTGTAAATAGTTAGTCATTTGCAAATCGTTAAGATTAATTTGGTGCTCCTTGTCGTTCAAACCCTCAGTTCTTTTTTGTAGGTGGGCAAATAAATGCCCACTCCAGTATTTATCCGGCTATTGCACCTACAACAGTTCCTTCAAAAGAAGTATCAACAGCAACTTTTTTCCATTCATCCAGTTCGGCTTTTACTGACTCAAGCTTGGCATCAATTGCATTGACTGCATCTGCCCCAAGTGCCAACCTCAATGGAGGGTTATCGCTTTCAACAGCTTGAATCATAGCCAAAGCAGCTTTTTTCGGATCGCCTGGTTGCTTACCGTCCATATCCTGTAGCCACTGGCGGAATCCACCAACCACTGGTTCGTAGTCTTCAATTTGAGTGTCAGATAGAACAAGAGAACGACCGTTAAAATCGGTACGGAATGCTCCTGGCTCAACAATTATGACTTTGATACCGAGAGACGCAACTTCCTGAGCTAACGCCTCGGAAATTCCTTCGAGTGCAAATTTAGTACTGCAATAAATTCCCGCTCCAGGAAATGACACAAAGCCACCCACGGATGAAAAATTGAGGATGTGTCCACTGCGTTGCTGTCGCATATGAGGCAAAATTGCCCGTGTTACATCCAGTGCGCCGAAAACGTTAGTTTCAAATTGACCACGAACTATCTCATCGCTGAGTTCTTCAATCGCTCCCATCGTTCCGTATCCAGCATTGTTGACCAAAACATCAATACGTCCAAAAGTGGCGATCGCCTGCTTTACCGCTTCCCTCACCTCCTCAGGTTTCGTCACATCCAACCGCACCGCTAAAGCACGATTTGGAAACTTGGCTGTTAAATCTTCTACCTGCTGCGGCTTCCGTGCGGTGAGTACTACTGTCTCACCCTTGTCCAGTAATGTTTCTGCTAACGTCCGACCAAAACCAGTTGAGCTACCAGTAATAAACCATACTCGCGTTTGAGCAGAATTTGTCATGAAAATTCTCCATTTTTCAAAACGTAAGTATTCTACGGAATCTCAGTTACAGTAATCTTGCATATTCTTGCGAAATCTATTCAATTCTTGTTCGCATTTTAAGGATAGCTAAAATCACATGGGAGTCTCAGGTGTGAGTCACGTTTGAATTTTCTTGCTCGGTAGTAAACCAACCCCTCCTACAGAGATGGGAAGAGTCTCAGGTGTGAGTCACGTTTGAATTTTCTTGCGGATCTCTTACGAACTATTTAGGATTTGAGCTATCCTACAAATACTCTCTTCAAGCTGCTGCTCTGTCAGTTCACCGTAACCAAAGATAAATTCACCTTGAGAATGCGTTCTAAGATAATGAGGAGCAGCAGACATCATCCCGATACCCTGCAAAGCAGCACGTTGAATAATCTCTTCATCGCTAAAAGGGGTGTGGAATTTCACCATCAGATGAATTCCCGCCTTTTCCCCTAAAATCGTTACTTTATCCCCAAAATGAGCGTTTAATGACTTTACAAGAGCTTGACGGCGGCTATCGTAAACTGCGCGCATTTTTCTGATATGACGTTCTAAATGTCCTTCCTCGATAAAATCTGCAAGCACCTGTTGTTCGAGTAAAGGGAGATGGCGATCGCTCAACCATTTACCACGAGCAAAAGCAGAAACTAAACTTTTTGGCAGGACTAAATAGCCAATTCGTAAGGAAGGAAACAGCACTTTTGAGAATGTACCGATATAAAGTACAGAATCACTGCGATCCAATCCTTGCAAAGCTGGAATAGGTCTATCACCATAGCGATATTCACTATCGTAGTCATCTTCGATGATGAAAGCTCCTGTTTGCCATGCCCAACTGAGTAGTTCTAACCGTCGAGGTAGAGAAAGTATTGCACCAGTAGGAAACTGGTGAGAAGGTGTCACGTAAACAAGCTGGATTTGTTCGTTGGAATGGTGAGCTAAGTCTTTAACCACCAAGCCTGACTCATCCACAGCAATAGGTAAGAGTTTAGCACCCTGAGTCTGAAAAATGAGCCGTGCGCTTAAGTAGCCTGGATCTTCCAAAGCAATAACATCGTCAGGTTCGATAAACAAGCGCATAATCAAATCGAGCGCTTGCTGTGTACCATTGACAATGAGCACTTGTTCTGGTAAACAGTTAACAGCACGGGAACGAGAAAGATATCGGGAAATAGCTTCCCGTAAAGGTTTGTATCCTAGAATATCCGTTGAGTAGTCGAGCCATTGCAAATCAGAGCAACAGTAACGAGAGAGTAGCCTGCGCCACAGCTTTATAGGAAATTGGTCAAAAGCTGGTCGTCCGTAACGGAAGTTAATCAGCATTTCTGGTTCAGCAACTCTGGGGACATTTTCTGTCTTAATTAAAGAATCACCATATTTAGATAACTTGACTGGCGGACGAGTCATCTTTCCAGTCGATGGAATTGGGGTTGAACGTAGTAAATCATCAGGAAGTTGAGTGCAAACAAACGTACCGGAACCTACAACAGTTTCTATGTAGCCTTCACTCAGAAGTTGATCGTAGGTTTGAGTCACAGTCGTGCGTGAAATTCCTAAAGATTTGGCAAGCTGACGTGTGGAAGGAATGCGTCTTCCTGGCGATAACCTTCCGCTAAGAATGCAGTAGCGCAGTTCTTCGTAAAGCTTTTGATGAAGTGGTGAAGGGGAATTGCTATCCAGCGTAACGGCAAAATCCATACTTGCTGAGCTTTCAAAGTGGACTTATATCAAATCATAAAAGTGGCTCTTGTAGAATACCACTTTGGAGAATTACGCTAACATTGTTGGAATGAAAAGTCCTAAAAATGCTGATCAAGCAACAAATAACTATTAGAGAGGCTACTCCACAAGAAGACTCACTGATTGCAAAGCACTTCTATTATATGTGGCGGGATATTGGTGTTTCTGATGACGCCATTAATCCTAACTGGCTTGAGATAACTCTCCAGTATATAGAACAAGCTCGTCGGGATTTGTTTTACAAAGCGTTTGTTGCAGAAGTTGATGGTGCAGTTGTTGGTTCTGCAAGTTGTCAACTTTACTCAGGTTTATACCCGAATATTCTCATGCCACAATACCGCAAATATGGATACATTTGGGGCGTTTACGTTGAGTTGTCTTATCGTAGGCAAGGAATTGCCAAGCAATTAACTAGCGCGACGGTTAACCATTTGAAAGAAATTGGTTGTACGCGAGTACGTCTTGACGCCTCTGCAATGGGTCAACCAGTTTATGAAAGTCTTGGTTTTTGCAGTGGCAATGCTATGCAATTGGACTTAATTGATACTGCTTTTATACCGTAAATTACAGTTTTAAAAAACCGCAGAGGCGCAGAGTACGCAGAGGAGGAAACACAGAGTATATGTAATTTAAAAGCAGCGAAAGGAGTAGTACTTCTTTGTAGCAAGAATCGAGATGCACGGGCAAAATGCCCATCTCACAAAAGAATCGTAATTGGAGTACAAAACTATGAGTACCTTAAATAATCAAATCAACCAGGAACAGTTCACTCCCACACAACGCACCTCAATTAAGCGAGTTTCTCAGCGCGGTCATTATGAGCGTCAGCTTATCTATGAAATTTTAGATGAAGGGTTGATTTGTCATGTGGGATTTGTTGTAGACAACCAACCGTTTGTGATTCCAACTGCTTACGGTCGTGTGGAAGATAAACTGTATATCCACGGTTCTCCTGCAAGTCGAATGTTGCGTTCTCTGCTTACTGGTATCGAAGTTTGCGTGACAGTCACTTTGCTAGATGGTTTAGTACTGGCGCGTTCAGCGTTTCACCATTCTATGAACTACCGTTCTGTAGTGATATTTGGTACAGCTACCATAGTGCAAGACGCTGACCAAAAGCTAGAAGCACTGCAAGCTTTTACTGAGCATATTGTACCAGAACGATGGGCTGAGGTTCGCCCACCCAATCGTCAGGAATTACAGGGAACTTTAGTGCTTTCTCTTCCCATTACAGAAGCCTCTGCTAAAGTGCGGACAGGTCCACCATTAGATGATGAGGAAGATTATAGTTTACCTGTGTGGGCGGGTGTTTTGCCTTTGCAAGTGGTTAGTGGTGATGCGATCGCCGATCCACATCTGCATATGGGGGTTGCTTTACCGAAATATATACAAAAATATACTCGTCTTTGAGACAGCGATATGAGGACGAACGAACCGCCAAGATACTAACAGCATCTGAGTGTCTAATGATTATGTCCAGTTATGAGCGCTAGAGTATCTGTCCACCCATAAGCAATTTCATTAAGTATTCTCCCGCCTATCTCATCCTGCTTTTCATAGACCTTCTGACCTCCAAGGGCTTGATAAAACCCACACGCTGGGTTATCTGCCAAAACCCATACCAACATTGAGTGAAACCCTGACTCATAAAGCCTTCTGACAAGAGTTTGGGTAAGACGGTGTCCAATGCCCTGTCGCTGATAAGTTTTTAGGATATACAGGGCATATAACTCACCTTTATATACTGAGTCTTTAGTACGCTCAGGACCACCAGCAGCAAAACCAACAATCTGCCCAACTTCATCCTCTGTCACATAGGTAAAAAGATTACTCTCTTGCGTTGTACTTAGGATTTGTACCCAGCTATTCTCTCGCTTCTTGTAGGATAAACTCGTGAGGTAGTCGTCTGGAACTATACCACAGTATGTCGTTCGCCAAGTATCTACATGAACTCTGGCAATTGCCAACGCATCGTTTAACTTAGCTTCTCGAACAATCATAAGATATTTTCCTACAATCATACTGATAAAATTACTGAGCCAGTAGTTCAAAAGCAGAGGATATATTCAGTATCACCCCTATCTATAATATGGCTCATGAATCACTCTGCAACACCTTCTTGGAACGAAGTCCGCGCTGCATTTCAAAAAATCTGGGGTTATGAAGATTTCCGTCCACCACAGGGAGAAATTATCCAAAGTTTGTTAGCAAAAAAAGATGCGCTCATTATTATGCCGACAGGTGGGGGAAAGTCAATTTGCTTTCAACTTCCGGCGTTACTACAAACTGGATTAACACTCGTTATTTCACCTTTGGTGGCGCTGATGGAAAACCAAGTGCAGGAACTTCGGGAACGTAATTTACCCGCTGCCCTTTTGCACAGTGAATTGCCAGCTGATAAGCGGCGTATGACTTTACAAGCTTTAGCACGACAACAGCTCAGATTACTTTACTTGTCGCCAGAAACATTACTAAGTAAGCCAGTGTGGGAAAGGTTGTGTCAGCCAGAACTTGTGATTAATGGCTTGATACTTGATGAAGCGCATTGTTTGGTACAGTGGGGAGAAACTTTTAGACCAGCTTATCGAAGGTTAGGGACGGTGCGACCAGCGCTACTCAAATCAAAACCATTGGGAACAAATATAGCGCTAGCCGCTTTTACCGCCACTGCCGACCCTCTAGCCCAAACCAAAATTCGAGAAATTCTTCAGTTACAGCAACCGGCTGTCTTTCGTATTTATCTTTACCGTTCTAATATCAATCCTAATACTCGCATAGTTTGGACCCCAAGAGGCAGAAAGCAACAATTATTAAAATTTCTTTGCGATAAACCACAACAAACTGGATTAGTTTACGTTCGGACAAGGCGAGATAGTGAAGAGTTGGCTGCATGGCTGCAAAAGATGGGTTATGTAACAGCAGGTTATCATGCAGGATTGGGCGCAGAGGAACGCCGCGAGATAGAAGCACAATGGCTGAGTGGAAAAATGCCGTTTGTTATCTGCACATGTGCTTTTGGTATGGGGATAAATAAGAGTGATGTCCGTTGGGTGGTTCATTTTCACCCGCCGTTGTTGATTTCAGAGTACGTGCAAGAAATTGGACGCGCTGGACGAGATGGAAAACCAGCTCAAGCACTGATGTTGATAAGTGAACCTACAGGGTGGTTAGATCCAGAGGATAAGCAAAGACAAAAATTTTTTGAGGAGAATTTGCAGCAGCAACAGCTAGGCGCGCAGCAAGTTCTGAAAAAATTGCCGAAAACAGGGGAAGTGAATGCTGTGGCGCGAGAATTTCCCAATGGTGCGATCGCTCTTTCTTTACTACACAGCAGCGGACAACTCAAGTGGCTTGATCCTTTTCATTACACTATCATTCCAGGGGCGAAAACTGAATCAGTCAAACAATTACACGCCACCAAGCAGATGAATCAATATCTGACGACCAGGGATTGTCGCTGGCGTTTTTTATTGAGTGCTTTTGGTTTTGAGGAAGAAATTAACAACTGGCGTTGCGGTCACTGTGATAATTGCTGCCGAAAATAACTTTTTATTTTTTCGGAAAATGAAACCGCAGATAAACAAGAGATACACACAGATCATTATCTGCGTGCATCCCTTGTGCATCCGCGGTTCCAATAACTGCTAACTTTTTTAAAGCTGTCTTAAGAAGCGTAGGTCGCTTGTGTAGAGGCGGCGGATATCATCAATTTGGTGTAAAACCATTGCGAAACGTTCCACACCAAAACCAGCGGCGAACCCTGTGTAAATTTCTGGGTCGTACCCCACTGCTTTGAGCACATTTGGATCGACCATACCGCAACCCATCACTTCCAGCCAGCGACCATTCCACTGCAAATCAACTTCAGCAGAAGGTTCCGTAAACGGGAAATAACTAGCGCGGAAGCGAATCGGTAAATCACCAAACATCGCCTGTAAAAATATCTTAATCGTGCCTTTGAGGTCAGTAAACGTCAGTCCCTCGTCAATTGCCAAAAGTTCTATTTGGTGAAAAACTGCTGAGTGAGTTGCATCTACGTTATCTCTCCGGTAGACTCGCCCTGGCGCAACGACCCGGATGGGTGGTTCTTCTACTTCCATGTAACGAATTTGTACTGATGAGGTATGAGTCCGCAGTAAATTTCCGTCTGGCAGATAGAAGGTATCTTGCATATCACGGGCGGGGTGGTCGCTTGGGGTGTTCAGAGCCTCAAAGTTATAGTAATCTGTTTCCATCTCTGGTCCTTGAGCTACGGTGTAGCCCAAACCGACAAAGATATCCAAAGCTCTGTCAAAGATGCCATTGAGGGGATGGACGCGACCTTGAGGACGGTAAATTCCTGGCATTGTCACATCCAAAGTTTCAGCCTCTAGCTGTGCCTGAATTTTCACTCCTTCCAGGACTGCGCGTTGCTGGTCTAGGCTGTTTTGCAGGGCTTCTTTGACTGTGTTGGCGATCGCTCCAAATTTTGGTCGTTCCTCCGGACTCAGTTGTCCCATACTGCGCAACAGCGCCCCAAGTTGACCCTTTTTCCCGAGATAACTGACTCTAAGTTCCTCCAGACGTTCTAGCGTATCAGCACGGGCGATCGCTTTTTCTCCTTCCTCTCGCAGTTCTAAAAGTTGAGCCTCTAAACTGTTAGTCATTAGTTAATAGTCATTTGTCAATAGTCATTTGTCATGAGTCCAAGGCATGGGACTGCTGGACAAATGACATTAGTATGCCATTAATGAGTCAAAGACAGCGGTAGAAACCAAACATCTTTCTACCAGTTTAGCGGCTTTACCCAGTTCAAAGGTCAAAGTTTTATTTTTAACACAGTTGCGCGTTAAGGTAGAAGTCTAAAAAGAGCGGTACAAGATTATGACTCCATCAGTTCCTAGCTCCCCTCTTGACACTGGACTATTAACTGATGACTAATGACTAATGACTAATGACTAATGACTCATTATGAAAATATTGATTAGCAACGATGATGGTATTTCTGCTCTAGGTATTCGTACTCTAGCAAATACTTTGGCTCAAGCAGGTCATGATATCACTGTCGTGTGCCCGGATCGGGAGCGTTCAGCAACTGGGCATGGATTGACGATGCATCAACCCATTCGCGCCGAAATAGTTGAGTCGATTTTTCATCCTGCTGTCAATGCTTGGGCTTGTGATGGGACTCCCTCAGACTGTGTTAAGTTAGCGCTGTGGGCTTTGTTAGATTCTCCACCAGATTTAGTTCTCTCTGGTATCAATCAAGGTGCTAATTTAGGAACCGAAATTCTCTACTCTGGTACTGTCTCCGCAGCGATGGAAGGTTTAATCGAAGGCATTCCCAGTGTGGCACTCAGTCTTACTAGTCATATCAACAAAGATTTTCAACCTGCTGCTCATTTTGCCAAAATCTTGGTAGAACAATTGGGGCAAAACCCTCTACCAGAACTGATGTTACTTAATGTCAATATTCCTGCTGTTAAATTGGGGGAAATTACAGGGGTCTCTATCACCCGTCAGGGAGTGCGGCGTTACGTCGATGTTTTTGATAAACGAGTAGACCCCCGTGGTAAAACTTACTACTGGTTAACGGGAGAAATTTTGGAAGATGTTGAACCTCCAGTTGATTTAAATTTTCCTCAAAATATACCTATAGATGTGCATATGATCCGTAAAAATTACATTACTATTACTCCATTGCAATACAATCTTACTTATGCAAATGGACTGAATCAATTATCTCAGTGGAATTTTAAGTTTCCGTAAAGTTTTTATCTTTATGAAGGCAAGTATATCAAGCTGATAATAGATGCATGATAGGAAAATATAGGTTATAAAGTAGGATTATCAATGAAGATAACCTATACACAAACGTTTGAAAACGAAAACCGCTGCTTTGAAGTTTTTCATAAGTCAAGACAAAAGCAAGCTTAAACAAGGTATGCTGTTTTACCAAGAAATGACACCACTACTAAAAGTCGTGAGACAGAATAAACTTAACAAGATAAGTAACTATTTTTTGTTTTGGTATTAAGTGCCCGCTCAGTCCAGCAAGCAACACCCATGTCTAGGATAGAGAACCAATTTAGTGTACATTTTTGGGGCGTTCGCGGCAGTATTCCCTGTCCGGGACCACACACCGTTCGTTATGGCGGTAATACCCCTTGTGTAGAGATGCAAGTGGGCGGTAAACGCTTAATTTTTGATGGAGGCACAGGACTGCACGTTTTAGGGCAATCTTTGTTGCCTCATTTGCCGATAGAAGCCCACATTTTTTTCACCCACTCCCACTGGGATCATATGCAAGGGTTTCCTTTCTTTTACCCAGGATTTGTCAAGGGAAACACCTTTCATATTTATGGTGCGATCGCTCCTGACGGTTCAACCATAGAACAGCGTCTCAATGACCAGATGCTGCATCCAAATTTTCCTGTTCCCTTGCAGATTATGCAGGCAAATTTAGATTTCTACGACGTTATATCAGGGCAAGCTATTCAAATTGATGATATTACTGTAGAAACAGCTCCACTCAATCATCCGGGAGAAGCCGTAGGGTACAGAGTGAATTGGCGTGGTGGGGCTGTTGCTTATATTACCGATACTGAACATTATTCTGACAGACTAGATGAAAACGTCCTGTGGTTAGTTCGTAACGCCGACATTCTCATTTATGATTCCACCTATACTGATGAAGAGTATCATTCTCCAATCAGACCTAAAATTGGTTGGGGACATTCTACATGGCAAGAAGCTGTGAAGATAGCCAGATCTGCTAATGTCAGAACTCTGGTCATTTTTCATCACGATCCATCGCATGATGATGATTTTTTAGATCGTGTTGGACAAGAAGCAGCACAGAAATTTACTGGTGCTATTATGGCACGTGAAGGAATGGTTCTTCAAGTTCCCGTACCAGTCCCTTTATCAGAATCTTTTCCTATTAGGAAATTTTCTACTTATAGATTGCAGTCGGAGCAACTTTAAATTTTGGATTAGATTGGTGATTAGGAGCTTTCAGCAGTCAGTAGCTAGCACATAGAAAGTGCCCTTGCAATGAGGAGAGGAGCCAGTGCCATGCGAAGCAGTCTTCCGTTGAGGTAACTGGCGTCGCTGAGTGGAATGACTCGTGACTCGATACTCACAACTGTATTAGCTGACAGCAAATAGCTTAACAAATCTCAAATCCCAGTATCGACGTGCTAAATCTGTCTCAAAATGGGTGTTCTGTGTGGGTTACCTCTTCGACCGAATTGGCTCGAACTCCAACTTTTGTTGCTCTTGGCAAGTTTGACGGCGTACATCGTGGTCATCAAAGGGTTATTCAACCAATATTGCCGCCCTCCAGGGGAGCAGAGGACAACCAGATGGGGGGACAAGAAGAAATTAGCGACATTCCCCTAGTCCCCTGGTCCCCTAATCCCCTGCTCCCAGTTTCCTCACACGTTTACTCGACGGTTGTCACCTTTAATCCCCATCCACAAGAATTTTTTACTGGACAACCCCGTACTTGGTTAACACCATTAGATGAAAAGATTCATCAGTTGCGATCGCTGGGAGTAGAACAATTGGTACTACTGCCTTTCGACAAAGAATTATCTGCCTTATCTGCTGAACAGTTTGTAGAAAAGATTCTGGTGGAACAACTGCAAGCTGCACGAATTAGCGTCGGGCAGGATTTTTGCTTTGGTTCCAACCGCAGTGGTACTGCTGTGGATTTGCAATTGCTCGCCGCTCAGTACGGCATTCCTGTTTCCATCGTTCCTCTAGAAACGTATGCTTGTCATAGAGACGTAGACAGTAGTGATACCAGTGTTGCTTCCAGCGAGGAAACTCGCATTAGCACTTCACTCATCCGGCAAGTCCTACAAAACGGCGACGTTCAAAGCGCAAATCAACTGTTAGGACGTGCATACACTCTTATCGGTACTGTCATTAAAGGTCAACAGCTAGGTAGAACTATTGGCTTTCCCACAGCTAACCTACAATTACCAAAAGACAAGTTTTTGCCCTGTCGAGGTGTCTACGCTGTTCGTGTTTTGATTGTGGATGAGACACCAGACAATTCACAGAATATTTACTTGGGCGTGATGAATATAGGTCATCGCCCAACGGTAAACGGTACGTATGAATCTGTGGAAATCCATCTGTTAGATTGGTCTGGTGATTTGTATGGCAAAAAGCTGGTAGTGCAACTAGAAAAATTTTTGCGACCAGAACAAAAATTTTCTTCTCTAGAAGCCCTAAAAGCACAAATTCAACAAGACTGTGATGTCGCTAGAGCTTTTTTTCGTGCAGAGTCTTAGTTTAGCTTGGCTGGGGAAATACTAACTGAGGCAATGGGAAAATGGGAAGAAAAAACTATTTCCTATTCCCCATTTCCTCATTAATGGATAACGGATTCTCAATTTAAGATACAACAAACACAAGATAAACAGGGAGCATCCCTTCATAAAGGCGATAAGCCGGAGGCTTGACGCTACGCGTATCGCTTTTGAATATTCTAATGCAATCCACAGTTTCGGCATTGCGGACATTTGTATTTTGTGGAGCGGTAACAACTACCAACAGACTTAGCATAGAATAGCCTTAAAACTAAAAGTCAATTAATTTCAATGGCTAAGGCAATTCGGGCAATTTACGAAAATGGAGTGTTACGTCCCTTGGCTCCAGTAAATTTTTCTGAGCGCCAAACTGTTTGGCTACAAGTGTTACCCGAACAAACCGCGACTGAACTTCTGCCTTTGCTTGAACCTCTCTATGAGTCTGGTTTACTTACGCCTCCAACTTCCTCTGATGCTCCCCCTATTTCTGACGCTGATTTGGTAGCAATGGTACAGTCTATTCATGTTGCTGGTCAACCACTTTCAGAAACAATCATTGAGGATCGAGGTGAGTGGTAGCAGCATATTTTTTAGATACCAGTGCTTTGCTTAAACGGTATGTTCCAGAGACAGGAACTGCTTGGATTCAATCGTTAACTGCTCAAGAAACTGGTAATTTATTGGTCGTTACCCGAATTGTCTGGGTTGAAATTTTTAGTGCATTGGCTCGTCGTCAGCGAGAGGGCAGTATTTCTGGTAATCAAGCTAACCAAATTTTGCAAGCATTTCGTTACCACTTCGATACTCAGTATCAAAAAGTTGAATTGTTGCCAGTAGTTACTCAAATGGCAGGACAACTTGTCAGTCGTCATCCCCTGAGAGCTTATGATGCTGTTCAACTGGCTTCTGCACTATGCATTTTACCTCAACTCTGTGGGACAAATACGATAACATTCACATTTCTCACTGCTGACGAACGCTTGCTAGCAGTTGCTCAAGCCGAAAAACTCATCACTGATAATCCCAATTACTATCCATAAATTTGTATTTACAAGAAAATTTTGCAAAATTTATTAACTTAATTTGTGAAAAACGACATTAATTTTGTGAATGTACAGGTCTGACAATATCACTTGAATGACCAATATAAATCTAATAAAAGCCAGCAGTCGGATTTGAACCGACGACCTTCCGATTACAAGTCGGATGCACTACCACTGTGCTATGCTGGCGTGTTTAGCTCTTCTATAAGATAAGACTTACCTTACTTTTTTGAGCATCACACTAACTCATGATTATACCATAACCAATCTGATTGTACAAGATATTTAGTGTGAAGAGTTATATCTGTCCAAATTGCGCTGAAAATATCTCATTTTCATCATACTGCCAATTTCACCACCTGAAATAGACTTTCAATCACGGCAACTGTAATGCAAATCAAACCAACTTGTGATTTTTTTCACTGACAATATTGATAAACTAGTCATAGACCAAAGCCACCTTAAAATTATGGGCTAGATATAAAATATCTGGTGTAGTTTTAAGACAAGATTTTTTGACACGGCTGGGTACATCGAACAGAAAGACAAAAGTGTTTTTTGTAGAGCAACAAGCATGGCAGTGTTGATTGGACGGGATTTATTAAGTCTGGCTGATTTCAGTCCAACAGAAGTTCTAAAACTTCTGCAAATGGCGTCACAGCTAAAATCACAAAAGCTGAGGGTGCGGTGTCATAAAGTGTTAGGGCTGTTGTTCTCCAAAGCTTCAACTCGGACACGAGTGAGTTTTACTGTAGCAATGTACCAACTGGGTGGACAGGTGATTGATCTGAATCCTAATGTCACTCAAGTGAGTCGCGGGGAACCAGTGCAGGATACAGCACGGGTTCTGGATAGATACCTCGATGTTTTGGCAATTCGTACTTTTGCACAGCAGGAATTGGAAATTTTTGCTAATTATGCCAAAATTCCCGTCATTAATGCTCTCACTGATTTAGAGCATCCCTGTCAAGTCTTGGCTGATTTGATGACAGTGCAAGAATGCTTTGGCACTTTTTCTGGATTGACTTTGACTTATGTAGGGGATGGGAATAATGTTGCAAATTCCCTGTTATTGGGCTGCGCTTTAGTAGGAATGAATGTGAGAATTGCCACACCAAGTGGATTTGAACCAAATGCAGCAATTATAGAAACAGCACGTTCTATTGCAGCCAATAAAACCGAAGTCCTCTTAACTCATGACCCAGAAATTGCAACAAAAAGCTCTCATGTCATTTACACTGATGTTTGGGCAAGCATGGGGCAAGAACAAGAGGCAGATGATAGAATGCCAATTTTCCAACCTTATCAAGTGAATGAACAATTGATGAGTCTTGCGGCTCCAGAGGCAATTGTTTTACACTGTTTACCGGCACATCGTGGTGAAGAAATTACTGATGAGGTTATGGAAGGTTCTCAATCACGCATTTGGGACCAAGCGGAAAATCGAATGCACGCTCAAAAAGCCTTACTTGCAAGTATTTTAGGGGCAGAAGAATTTTAAGTTATGAGTTGTGAGTTGTTAATTGTGAGTTATGAATGGCTAAGTTTTTACTCTTCACTGACTCCTAAATCCTCTGTTTTCACTTTAATTAATCAAAATATTTAAAATAAATAGTGCGTAGGGAGGTTTTTTGTAGTACTAATGTTCTAGGAGCATTTGTATTTACCTCCCTACAAATTTATGGAACGTCTCACAGAAGCTCAAAGAGAACTTTACGAATGGCTGGCAGAATACATACGAGTATACCAGTATTCACCTTCTATTCGACAAATGATGCAGGCGATGAATTTAAAATCGCCTGCACCAATTCAAAGTCGCTTGGAACATTTACGCAATAAGGGATACATTGAATGGAGTGAAGGTAAAGCACGGACAATTAGAATTTTACAAGCGTTAAAACAAGGTGTGCCAATTTTGGGAACGATCGCCGCTGGTGGATTAATAGAACCCTTCACTGAGGCTGTAGAAAATATAGATTTAGCTAATTTATCATTACCTCCCCAAACATATGCTTTGCGGGTGAGTGGCGACAGCATGATTGAAGATTCTATTGTAGAGGGAGATTTGGTCTTTCTGCGCCCAGTACTAGAACCAGATCAACTCAGAAATGGGACTATCGTCGCCGCCAGAGTAGATGGTATTGGTACGACTTTGAAGCGGTTTTATCGACTAGGCGATCGCATTACGCTCAAACCTGCAAACCCTAAATACAATCCAATAGAGGTAAACGCTATTCAGGTACAAGTGCAAGGTTCCCTCGTCGCCATTTGGCGCAACTACAACTGATAGATAAAGATAAGGGGACAAAAAGATGAGGGGGATGAGGAAGAGTCTTCTGATTTTGAATTTTGAATTCTCCCCGACTCCCTCATCTTCCTTATCTTCCCCACTCACCACATGTGTTACTACTGATTTAGTTTATGTATTTGCTATCAAATCAAGTTAAGCAAACGCCCGCTTTCAAACTCAGATTACCATTTGTAGGTGAAAGTAGGGGTGATTATCACACACAACCATTACCAGGATGTCCTAGAATACCACGATCTCTGCAATTGCGGGGGTATCAACGACAAGCCGTCAACAATTGGTTTGCCAACAACGGTAGAGGAACGCTGAAAATGGCGACTGGTAGTGGGAAGACAATTACGGCGCTGGCGATCGCCTGCGAATTATACAAGCAAATTAACTTGCAAGTTTTGCTCGTCGTTTGTCCCTACCGACATCTCGTCACTCAATGGGCGCGAGAATGTGCAAAATTTAATTTGCAACCTATTTTAGCTTTTGACAATTTACGTAATTGGCAGAGTCTACTTTCCACGCAACTTTATAATGTACGTTCTGGTTCTCAAGCATTTCTTACAGTTATTACCAGCAACTCTACCTTAATTGGGGATGGTTTTCAATCTCAACTTAAATATTTTCCGGAAAAAACTTTAATTATTGGAGATGAAGCACATAACTTAGGCGCACCCAAATTGGAAGAAAGTTTACCTCGTCGCGTGGGATTGCGACTAGCTTTATCTGCTACGCCAGAAAGATATTTTGATGAAGGTGGGACCCAATCTTTATTTGAATATTTTGGTCCTGTTCTCAAACCAGAATTTACCTTAAGGGATGCTATCGCTCAAGGTGCTTTGGTTCATTATCTTTATTATCCCATATTAGTAGAATTAACAGAAATAGAAAGCCGTACTTATGCTAAATTAACACAAAAGATTGGACGAGCACTTCTCTATAGAGAACGTGAAAATGTTGAATTCGCCGAGTTTGAAGATAACGAAGATTTGAAACCATTATTAATGCAGCGAGCAAGATTAATTGGTGCAGCAGAAAATAAGTTAAACGCTTTGCGGGAGTTAATGTTAACTCGCCTTGAAACAACTCATACACTTTTTTATTGCAGTGATGGCTCACAAGAAGCACAAGAAGTAGGACAGCGTTCTAGCTTACGCCAGCTTAAAGCTGTCGTCAAAACTCTGGGAGTAGAACTGGGTTATAAGGTAAGCACCTACACATCCCAAACATCTATAGAAGAAAGAGAAGTTTTACGTCGTCAATTTGAAAGCGGCGAATTGCAAGGTTTAGTCGCCATTCGTTGTTTAGATGAAGGAGTCGATATTCCAGCAATTCAAACGGCTGTGATTTTGGCAAGTTCGGCTAATCCCCGCCAGTTCATTCAACGGCGCGGAAGAGTTTTGCGTCCTCATCCAGAAAAAGAACGTGCCACGATATTTGACATGATTATTTTACCGCCTGATTTAGATAGGAAAACTCTAGAAGTCGAGCGCAATTTATTGAGAAAGGAATTACTTAGATTTGTTGAGTTTGCTGATTTAGCTGATAATGCAGGTGAAGCTAGGATGAAGTTACTCAACTTACAAAAGCGATACGGTTTATTGGATATTTGATTGTTAAGTTTCCTGCAAAGACGTCAATAAAATCTTATCATTTTGCGGAACTACATCTTACCATCATTTCATCCAGTTTTTTAATTTTTGATAAAAAATATCAGCAGTGTATTTACTAAGGATTAGACAATCATATAATATGAGAATCTATCAAAAATCTATCTTAACAGCCAGATGAATCAAGAAACTAATATTGATTATGTTCAAGAACCAATTAGTAGTGCTCCACCAGAAGTCAGACAAATTATTGATCGCGTATGGCAATTGGAAAAAAGCAGACTAGATAAGAAAATTAACAGCCATATTAATGATGATATTCTGGCGATTGTGAAGGAAGCAGTGCGATGAAGCTGACTTCGATTAAGCTTTGTAACTTTCGTTCTTTTTATGGCAAGACGCCAGAAATCATTCTTGCAGGAGGAGATACTTGCAACACGACAATAATTCACGGCAATAATGGTTCGGGAAAAACGAGTCTATTGAACGCGTTTACGTGGGTGCTGTACGAGAAATTTAGTGCAGCTTTTGCATCGACTGAACAGTTAGTGAATAAACGTGCCATAGCCGAAGCGAAACCAGGGCAAATGGTAGAATGTTGGGTAGAGCTAGAGTGGGAACATGACGGCAAATGCTATAACGTGAAACGCCTGTGTCGGGTTTATAAAAATGAAACTGACTTCAACATGACTAAAACAGAATTGCGTATGCAGGTTGCTGGGGATGATGGACGTTGGTATTTTCCACCTCAGCAACCGGAAGACGTGATTGGGCAAATTTTACCCATTAGTTTATATCAATATTTCTTCTTTGACGGTGAGCGTATTGAAGAGATAGTCCGTTCTGACAAGAAAGCTGAAATTGCTGAAGCCACAAAGATTTTCTTAGGTGTGGAAGTTATTAACCGTTCTATCAATCATCTCAAGGAAGCAAAAAAAACTCTGGAAAATGAGTTAAAGGCAATTGGAGATTCGGGAATTCAACAGCTTTTAAAACAGCAAGATCATATAGAACAGGAAATTGAGAGTATTACCAAGCAGCAAACAGAAATTAATCAAGAGTTGGAATATCAAGAAACTTTAAAAAAAGAGACCAGCAATCGCTTACGAGAACTGAGTGTTGCTAAAGAATGGCAAGAAAGACGGCAAGAATTAGAAAAACAAAAAGTATCGAGTCAGGAAAATCTCAGAGAAAGTAGGGAAGCTATTAAAAAAGCAATTTCTGCACGCGGTTATACTATATTACTTTTAGAAAAAACAGCACATTTTCGGGAAATTATAAATGATTTGAAGCAGCGAGGTGAGTTAACTTCTGGTATTTCACGAGAATTTGTAAATGAATTACTTCAATCTCAACGCTGTATTTGTGGTACAGACTTGCATGAAGGAAGTCACTCGCACGAGAATGTGAGAAAATTGTTGGATAAAGCGAGTTCCTCAGTGGTAGAAGAAACAGCCATCCGCATGAGTGCTCAAGTCGATGAAATTGACAAGCAATCCGTTAGCTTTTGGGAAGAGGTTGATAGAGAGCAAGCACGGATTAATCAGTTAAGACAAACCATTTCACGAATTGAAGGTGAGTTAGATAATATTCAAGAACGGTTTCGGAAAGATGCAAATGAGGAAATTAGCAGTTTACAAAAGCGTCTAGATGAAATTGAAGAAAAAATTAGGAATTTCATATTAGAAAAAGGTGCAAACCAGCAGCAAATAGCTAATTTTAAAACTGAATTAGAAGCTTTGAGAAAACAAATTGCCAAGCAGAAACTTAATGAAGAAAGACAAGCACTAGCGCAGCGACGTATAACCGCAAATCAAGACGCCATTGAACGGTTAACAGAAGTTAGAAACCGTCAAGAAAAGCAGTTTCGTTGGCAATTAGAAAAGCGAGTACAAGAAATATTCAGCGAAATTTCATTCACACCTTATATTCCTAAAATTAGCGATAAATATGAACTGACTCTAGTGGAAAATACAGCAGGTACAGAAATGCTAGTTGCAGCTTCGACGGGAGAAAATCAAATTCTTAGTTTATCTTTTATTGCTAGTATTATTGATAGGGTACGGGAATGGAGTGAAAAGAAAAAAATACTGCTAGTTCCCGATAGTAGCACTTTCCCGATTGTCATGGATTCGCCTTTTGGCAGTTTGGATGAAATTTCTCGGCGACAAGTTGCAAAGACAATTCCTAAATTAGCAAATCAGTTGATTGTGTTAGTAACTAAGACACAGTGGCGGGGTGAAGTAGAAGAAGAGATGACAAATAAAATTGCTAAGGAGTATGTGCTGACATACTATTCTTCTAAACCTGAGTGTACACAAGATTATATTGAGTTAGCTGGAGAGCGGTATCCTTTAGTTAGGCAAAGCCCAAATGAATTTGAGTATACAGAAATTTTTGAAGTAAACCGCGAGGGGTAGAAATTATAAAATTTTGCCCAAAGACGAGGATACTTTCGTGCGAAGCTTTCCTCCCACCCTTGCAAAGTGGAGGACAGTTTCCTTTTGTGCTTTTTGCATATTAGTTCTCCTTTTTTTTAAAGTATACAAAAGCACCTTGCATTTGAGAAAATTTACAGCAGCAAGTCACACATTAGCAATACAAGAACTTCCCAATCTGGAAATAGCATTGTATTATTAATGTGTACTTGTCATTGTCATATTTACTAAGTATAAAGTAACTATATATACTTTTCACCAGGAAAAAGGAAAGGAAACCATGCAAGTACGCGAACTAGAAGCTATTGGCGAAGAGCGAGAACTATCGAATGAGGAAATGCAAGCAGTAACGGGGGGAGCAATCAATGTACCCTTATTAACGGATATAAGCAATATAGCGGACAATTTTTTAGGTTCGCCTTTGCAGTTTGTTGATCAGGAAGTGCAAGTAACAGTAGACAATTCTGGAGAGGAAACGAGTCAACTTCAAACACTAGGTGACTTGCTAACAAATGTCGTTTCATAAGTTGACAAAGGTGTGGGAGCATCCCAAGGGAGGTTCCCTCAGTTAAAGCAACTGTTGAAGCAACTGTTCACTCCGTTGCAAAGCGCTAATCTGAAGAACTTCGCGTCTTTGCAACGGGGAAAGTCACCTCAAGTCAGGAAACCAGCCCAAGGTTCTGCTCTTATCTTTGCGTGAGTTGTTAGAAGTGATAAACCTCAGAAGCTTAGAGAATGCAGAGAATCGTACAGAGAGTTTTGTTGCTTCCGATGAAAGAAATACAACAAATCCACTCTAGGGTAGTTCAATGACTACATGAATATTGGGTAAAGGTTTTTGTAACACTCCTGTCTGGCTGTCCTAATTGCCTCTGTTGTGACTCTATCAACTCAGAGCGCCCTTACTTTTCCTAACGTTGACAATCGTCGGGCTATAGATTGCCTCAACGAGATGACACCCTAATGCTTGGAGAACTACTATCCATAATGGAATCTATTAATTCTATTCTACTATCATCTGTGGCGAGTTTGTGGTGTTGATGTTAAATAATTTCCCAAATAGTTTTGCGAAGCAGGATGGGACTGCTGTTGGAGCAGCAGGCAAGAGAGGAGGACACTTCCGTGCGGGGGTCTCTTCCTCATCCCTCCCCGTTGTAAGCCCTATGTCCAGAAGACACGCTCTTGCAACGGGCATGGTACGCGAACGCGTAGCATCTGGTGGAGGAGATAGAAAGTGTCCATGAGGTAGAGAATAAGGAGTGCATGGACGCGTAGTAGATTGTTGTTAGACATCGCTTTTAGCGTTGAGTTAATCTTGTGATAAATCATATTTAAATAAAATGGCAGAAACTGGCAGAATTAGAGTTGCTAAAGATAAGGCAGATTTGGTCAAAGCTTTAACATCTGCTGATAGTGCAACTGGTCCTTTTCAAACCTATGCTGATGTGATTGTGTTTGCTGCTGCTTTGGGTGCAAAGCATAAAAAACGTGTCCCTTTGGGAGAGATTTCTAAAAGAGAACCATCTCCAATCAGATTAGAGTACTTTGCCACAATGGGACATGATTGGGTTATCAAACTGTTAGGAATTACTGAAACGAAAGATATTAAAATCCTATCGCCTAATGAAGAAGAATACGAACAGAAACGTAACCAAATTTTTGAAGAGTACGCGAATGGTGGGCTGGAAATATTACAGAATGAGCTATGGGGAGCGGTAGATTATTCAGAGCGAGTTTTGTTAATGCTTAGCTCTGAAAGATTCAACAAAGAGCAGCAAGACGAAGAATTTAATTTAAGTAAATTTCTCTCGTGAAGTACCCAGCACCGACCCTAATACGGTTCGGTTAACGTAATTGTTGCTCAGAGAAACCCGGTTTCTTGAAGAAACCGGGTTTCTGTCCAAGTACTTATCCGAACCGTATTGGCACCGACCCTAACAGGTACGGTGTGGGTAACGAACGAACGGGATAAACTCCCGAATTTCCTTGGAGGTAGTCAAGCGATCGCTTTTCTCACCCTCTTTGCCGTTTTTACTCATCTGTACAAGAGTGAAAACTTTTTTGTAACACCTATGTATCTTGAAACAAAATTATAAAACCCTCTTGGGCAAAATGCCTATCGTGAGTTAACACATCAATAATTCCTAATTGCTTCATCGTTTGCATAGAAATACAATCTGTGAGGCTGTATTCTTTATCAAGACGATTTTCATACAACTCCAAACCCTGTAAGAAAGATTCACGAGTTTGTTGCATCACTTGAATATTAGAATTAGCAATGATATCTTTGATTAATTGAACGTTGCGCTGACGCATTCGGTTTCCATAGGTGCAGAGAAAGTTCAATACTTCAGTCAATACTTCATCTGTCGTTATAATTTGAACCACTTCCAAGGTTCTGGTCATCTCTATCGCTTTTCCATGCCAATTATCTCTTGGATTTATTAATGCTAACCAATAGAAAGTATCTGCAAATACAAGCTTCATTAGGCTTTTTCGGTGTTCCATAAAGGTAATGCTCATGTTGTTCAGCAGCATCCGTTGGGAGTTGGCTTAGCTCCTCATCTGTCATGTCATTTGTAAAATTTTCGACAATTTTTAGTATAGATTCACCTGTTGTGTGATTGTTGGAAGCATTAGCTTTTTTCATATAAATAGTGATTGCTTCTTGAAGTCGTGCAAACGCACTATCAAGAGAATTATCCTGAAATTGATATTCTTCTAGTTCTGGACAAGATATAAGGTATCCTGCTTCGTTTTTTCAATCACTATATTAACTTTATCCGACGACATTTTAGTTTGCTCCCATTTCATCCTTTTATTTATCTCTCATTCTATAACCTCTACCTTTATACCAGGCTGTTCTCTGGTTTCCAGAAAGTCCTCAGAAAAGAGTTCAGTCGCGTCAAACAAAGTTTGCCAAGGATTTTCTTTTGAAATTTTGCTTTCGGTGTGCAATGACTCCAAGCGTTTTGCCTCTGCGGCTTCTGCTGCTAAATCTGCCTCAATTTCTTCCTTGTTAGCGTGATAATAAGCTAGAGCTGCGTAGACTTCTGCAAGGCTTAGATGTCCAATGCGGGTAACAATTTCCTCCGGATTTAGTCCTTTTTTATACCATAATGCAATCCGTCGAACCGTGACACCCTTACCAGCAATATGAGGGCTACCCCCATGTAATCCAGGTGTACGAGTAATCAATGTGCCGATATCAGTTGAAATGGTTGGCATCGCTATGCAACAAAAGGATTGACATCACTAAGTTAGCGTACTTTTATATTGAGGTGTAAGCGTTTTTGGAAGTCAGGCGATCGCATGATTGTGATTGCTCTGCGCGATCGCACTTTTTCTCCTCAACAATGCAAGCTGATGCATTAACAATGCAAGCTGATGCATTAACAATGTAAGTCGATGCATTAACATCGCTTCTCAAAGTTTTTAAACACTCACCTGTTTTAATGTGTTGATTCGTACCATCGCACCGATTAGCTATAAACTCACACCTACTTACCATGCTCAAGGTAGTTTTACTTCACAGCTAGTTATCCCCTTAGCTTTTTTCACAAACTTCTCATCAAAGGTGTAAAACTCAGCATAGTTTTGACTTTGAGCTAGATGAAATGCATCGGCAAAATCTAAACCAGTTTCATGCCATTGTAGTGCTTGAGAAACCAGGCTAGCATTACTCACATTAACATTTGGCAAACCAAAAAGTTTTCTTAAGGCTGCACATATTTCAACTGGTTTGAATTTATAGGCAAACCTCAGCACCCATTCCGTTTCTAAAATCACAGTATCTGGGATAAAAATCGTTTGTATCTGGAAAATTTCTAGACTTTTTTGATACTGAGCTTCGTCATCTTGAGTTAATAGACGCACAATTATGTTAGTATCAACTGCCACCATGCCATGATTCCTCTACACCTTGACGGATAGCATCATCCATATCATCTAAGGATTGTGTGCCTTGATATTTTAAGTAACCTGCAACTTCATTTAATGTGGTTTCTGCAAAAGGTTTTTTAGGCTTGAGAAGAATTCCATCACCTGTATCAATTACAATCAACTCCTGACCAGCTTCCCAGCCATGAGATTTTCGTAACTGTTCGGGAATAATGACTTGTCCAGAGTTTGATACTTTTGTTATTTCCATGTGTGGGAAGGTTTGCTTATCTGGTATTTTTAATTTTACATTTCCCCTTCTTCCACTGCGCCTAAAGCTTTAAGCGTGGCTTTTTCAGCTTCGCATAAACCAGTAACACCTGTGATATTCATGCTTTCATAGGGTCTTTCAATCCTCAAGGTTTTTAAACACTTAGCTGTTTCAATGTCCCAAAGTTTGATTGTCTCGTCGCTACTGCTACTGGCAAGGGTTTTGCTATCTGAACTTAAGGCAACTGAAAGTATCAAGCTGATATGCCCTTGCAAAATTTTTAGGCATTGACCGCTTTGGACATCCCATAGCCTCACTGTTTGATCGTAACTACCACTGGCAAGAGTCTTACCGTCTAGACTGAAAACCACGGAGGAGACTGAACTATTATGTCCCAATAAAGTTTTTAAGCATTGACCACTCTGGATATCCCAAAGCTTGATCGTCTGGTCGTCACTACTACTGGCAAGAATTTTAGCTTCAGAACTGAATGTGACAGAATTTAACGACTCGTTATGTCCCTGTAAAATGTTTAGACATTTACCACTATGGACATCCCATAACCTCAGCATGTGGTCATTGCTACCACTGAAAAGCATCTCACCTTTGGGACAAAAAGCGACTGAAGATACTAATTTATCGTGCCCTTGCAAAATTTGAAGACATTTTACCAGTGTGGACATCCCATAACCTTATTGTTTTGTCATAACTACCACTAGCAAGAGTCTT
>JAAUSC010000047.1 GCA_012031965.1 Scytonema sp. RU_4_4 | reverse complement strand
TAGGATAACTGCAAACAATAGAAATATGATACTTATTATGCTTAAATCCCAGCTATAATAGGAAATAAGACTATGATTAACTAGATAATCTAAATCGGACGAAAAGGATATGATAAGCTCTGATCCCATGCTTTCTGTATAACAAAGCTTGCAAATATATTACCAGTTAAAAAATAAATATGAAGCATGAAAGCTAATAGCGATAAAGGCATTAATAATAGGGATAAAATACCCCAATTATGTTCTTTTGATTTTTTATAGTGTTGGTAGTAAAGATAAATTAACGGCAAAAATAGAAATATACCTTGCAGCCTTGTTAAGACTGCTAAAGCGCTCAAAGTTCCTGAAAGCAGCCATTGTTTTTTTCGAGCATAATATAGTGAAGAAGTGACTAATAATAAAAAAAGAGCCTCTGGTCCTGGTCGAGAGAAAAAATATGAAGCGGGAAAAATTATCATTAAAGTTGAAGTTAATATAGCTATATTTTTGTTGTAATCAAGAGATATTAGCTTGTCTAAGTAAACGACAGAAAAAAGAAAGAAAATATTGCTTAAAACTATACCTGAAACCAGCATATTTGAAATGAAGAAGCTGGATATTTTTAAAGCTATAGGATATAAAGGATAAAAAGCCCAGTTCGCTTGTCTGTCTACAGAAAAAGCCCTAGCTTCATAACCATTTTGAGCAATATTTATGTAATCTCCGACATCTCCATATTGAAAAGACTTGATCACTTGTCCTAATTGCTTAAGGCTATCAATATTGAAAGCAACATATTCTGCATTTGCATTTGAATATGACACATAGAACAAGTAACCAATAAATAGTAAAAAAAGCCGATTTACCAGCGCAAATATCACTAATTTTGATGTATCATTTCTGAGCAGGTCTAGTGTCAAAGCGAGTTGCCTGAAACGTATGCGTTTTGTAATAATGCCAAAAATTGCACAGAATCCAAGCATGAGTAAAAGATTGCGCCATTGCAGTCCAATGTCGAGAGCATTTGGAGAAATCTTACCTTGTACAAGTGCTTTTACTTCGACAACGCCACTTTGCACAGCAACACTATGATAGCTGTATCTCTGACGACCAATTGCATCCCAAACCTCGGTAGTGCTTCTGTGATGGCTGTTTATTTGGAAGAAATGATCAATAGTGGTTCCTGGTGGTAATTGACTGCTACGTTTTTGTGTTACTTGGAAAACATAGTCAATTGTTGTCTTGGGGGGAACCTTTACTTTCGTGAAAAAGACATCATTCAGTAGGGTCATCGGTGTGTACATGACCCCATCTTTCAATACTGTTCCTGCTGGTTGCTGTGTTTCGGGAACAAGCTTCCAACCGTTGACCCCCCAGACTAGAAAGACCTGTTTAGCCTCAGCCATTTGATAGCGAATTTCTTGGGTCACAAGTGGCTGCTGTTGTGATGATGTGAAACTGTTGGCAAGAGACGGTCTGGGTAGCAGAAAGCAGCAGAGTACAATGAGTAGTAAGCAGCGCAGCAACCAGCGTATTTTAGATACAGTGAAACAACGTGGAACTAGTTGAGCGCAAGGTGTTTGATATCTAAACTTTTGGAGGTCTGCCATACTTACTAAGTATAAGGCGATGGCTTCGACGGTCCTATGTCCCAAAATCGCTCCGCTTGGTTGGCTCAAATCGAAGATTTGAGGAGAGGGTTTTCGCAGAAGTTAACCCTTTGGACATATAGTGAATCAAAGCAAGAAATAGTAAAAATATATTCCCTCACTCCATTATCAATACCTTCGCCAAAAATAAATAGGGCGTTCCGTAGTAAAGGCTGTTGTTTACGACAACGACAACTTCCAGCTTACAGAACGCCGATGCTAGATATAGTAACACTTCTTTTCAGTTTAAAAGTTGATGTGAGCAAAACAAGCTTACGTCAAATGAGTAGAATAGCCTGCGTATTCACGCCCCTAAGCCTTCTGTCACCACTTCATAATTGGCGAAGGTATTGTTCAAGAAACCGGGTTTCTACGCACGCGAACGACAATTCCTTTTCAAACAATACCTGCTTAAAGAACTTCTGGGTAAAGTATGGTTGCAGAAACTTAGTTCTGCTGGTTCAGCCGTTGAAGTTTGTCAGCGACAGTATTCAAATACCCTCGGTCATTCAGAGTATTAGGCGATACTCTACCTGCTGCAATGCCAGCCTTAATTAATGATTCTGGTGTTACTGTACCAGAGGCATAGGCAGAAAGTAGGAGATTGTTACTAGGAATACCCTGTTCTTTGAATTGTCCTCTCATCGCAAAAGTCACCAGTTCATTAGGTGTGAGACTGCGAGAAATAGGAGTATTGGTCTGATTATTTGATACTGTAGAATTGACCATTTCAGCACGAACAGCAGGCGCAGCAGCAACGTACAGAAGCAAGCAAGATAAACTACCAATAAATATCCGTTTCATTGTATCAACTCCCTGAAAAATCAGTTTGACTGTTCATAATTAATAGATTGCAGCCGTCAACTGAGGTAGATATGATGACTTAATGAGAGAGAGTTGAGAAATTGACAAATAAAATGAAATTAAAATAAGAATCAGATGAAAAGCCTTGTTCAGCGCTGTCAGGTTTGTAAATAGGATTATCTATATAATATTGATTGTTTTTCATTGACCGTAGCCGCTTGTTGCCAGACGTTGCACGACTGTAACGGTAACAGCATAGGGCGTAGACGCAAAGCGGCTTGTCGTCAGACATCCCCCTGTATCAAACCTTTGCCCCGTAACGATTGAGCCGATTTGAGACTTCACTGAATTGTATTGTTCTATAATTAAAGTACTCGGACAAATTCTGAAATTTAATAGTCTGTAATGTCCGCAGCAAAAACGCGTTCAGACTGCTAAATCTAACACTTAAAAACCAATAATAGGTTCTGAAAAATACAACTGTGAGTTCTTGAGTTTCAGAATCTTTTTATCAGAATTCCGAGTATTCTCTTCAAAAGAGGACGGAGATACTATGAATACCACTGTTTGGCGTCGAAAGGAATTCGATTTATCGAGATTGTGGGATATTTTCTGCGAGTGGATAACCAGTACTGAAAATCGTCTCTACATTGGCTGGTTTGGTGTCCTCATGATTCCCACCTTGCTTGTTGCTGTCACTTGCTTCATCCTGGCTTATGTTATGGCTCCTGGTGTAGATATGGAAGGCATTAGAGAGCCAATCATGGGTTCTTTGATGGACGGTAACAATTTAATCACAGCGGCTGTTGTGCCAACTTCAGCTGCTATTGGTTTGCACTTTTATCCAATTTGGGAAGCTGCTTCCCTTGATGAGTGGCTCTACAACGGTGGTCCCTATCAACTGATAGTACTGCATTTTCTCATTGGGATTTGGTGTTATCTAGGACGACTTTGGGAATTGAGCTATCGTCTCGGTTCGCGTCCTTGGATTGCTGTTGCTTTCTCTGCACCTGCTATGGCAGCAACAGCAGTTTTACTGATTTATCCTATTGGTCAAGGTAGTTTTTCTGACGGGCTACCTTTGGGTATTGCAGGTACTTTCCATTTTATGATGGCATTCCAAGCAGACCACAATATCCTTATGCATCCCTTTCATATGTTAGGAGTTGCAGGAGTTTTTGGCGGCGCACTCTTGAGTTCTTTGCACGGTTCATTAGTTAGCTCAACACTCTTTCGACAAACTAACGAAAATGAACCTCCAGAAGCAGGATATAAGCTTGGTCAAACGAAAACGACCTACAGCTTTTTAGCAGGTCATTATGGTTTCCTGGGTCGCTTGCTGATTCCCTCTTTTGGTAGTCAAAATCACCGTGCATTCCATCTCCTTTTAGCCGCTTTACCAACAGTCGGTTTATGGTTCGCTGCGTTGGGTATATGCGTGATGGCGTTTAATTTAAATGGATTTAACTTCAATCAGTCCCTTTTAGATAGTCGAGGCGCAGTGATTAGAACAGAAGCAGATTTGCTCAATCGAGCTAATCTTGGGCTACAGGCAATGCATGCTCCTAACACCCATCATTTTCCCATAGTTCTGTCTGGTGGTGAACCTATTCCAGTGAGTTAACAAGAAAGAACGAAGGTGTCAGTTGCCAGAATAAGGTCTAAATTCTGTGCGACTAGCGACGCACTGTCCCCTAGAAATGTTAGCGGATCTACGGTCCGCTAACATTTCTTACGTGTTAGACTCCGTAGATGAGTAGAGGGTTCAAGTCCCCCACTGAGTAGCAACGTCATTTGTTACTACCACCAAATACGATTGCCATTTTCATCGACTCGTGCTTGCCGAATAACATCAGAAATCTCTTCTGCATCCTTCACATGATGAAGTGCCTTCTTTTCGCCATTTGGATATTCCACAACAAAGTAAGTAGGCACTTTAATCCAGTCACCTGTAATGTCAGGTTGGTCTACGGCAATCTGCTTAGCTTTTTCTTCAACTGTTTGAGGCTTATCAGTAATGATATCTCCTGGATTCACAGTTAAATTTCTTTCCTTTGCTGTTGGTTCTTCTTGAGCGTGCCAATCTACGCTTACTGGTTGTCTAATTTGATTATTTTCTAGCTGATTAGTCATGGTTCTATCCGATGCTTTTGTTTTTAAAATTTGGGTATGACTAAAATCAATGTAAACAATCAAAATCTGGATTGACTCTTTCGTCAGTAAGACTTTTGGATGAGTAAATATCTAACAAAAGTTTTGTGTCTTCTGACTATAAGTGAGATTTCTACCAATCCGCATTCTAAGCGGGGGTTTCCCCCCAACCCACTCTGTGGGAACACATGAGCCCCCCGCCCTTGGAAAGTGTCCGTCGCCAAGTAAAGAAACAGAGAATTTCATGAATTATTTAGGACTGCTATAGCTCCTACATTCAAACAAGAGTAAAAATGCTGGACAAACAACAGTAGAAGTATTCAGCAAATTCTTAGCTGAAATTAATTTAATGATTGGCAAGCGCGTTTAAATTATTAAGTAGATAGGTAGAAATAAACACCAACTATGTTAAGAAAGGTAAAATCCTCTAAAACCCTTACTAATGAACGCCAGGTGCTACAAGTCGGGGAACCCGCCCAACGCACTGGCTCCTAATGACTAATGACTAATGACTGCCTTAACTAGTTAACTTTATTTGTACCGACCTACTTATTAGAGATGATTTTGAGGAGTTGAGAGGGCGATAAAATTAAAAATATTTAGCAATCTTCCTGTAATGGCTTCCCTTTTCACTGTAGATCTGCAACAGAGGTAAGTTCAAATCGGCTATAACCATAGATGCAGCGATTGACAGTCATCTTACATTTATCAATATGACTTTATTAAACCAGTGAACAGTAAACAGTCCTGAAGACGTATGGTGTGTTGTACTGTTGTTAATAAATCCTTCTCCGACACCTAAAGCGCAACTAAAACAGTGAAGCAAATCAGAAAATTTTGGAGAAATATTGATCCATTTTCATTACAGCTACGCCTGACGATTGGTATTGCTGCATTTTCAGCTTTGGTATTAGTGAGCCTTGCTACATGGACGAGTTGGAAAATGCAGCAAATTTTGATTGATAATCATAAGCGTAACATTCAACAAATAGCCGAACGCTTACCGCGCGATGTGGGACTTTATAGTGAAATGATGCAACCCGAAACTGGGTTACAAAAGGCAATTAATAACTTGGCGGCTACCAATACATTGTTATGGCTAAAAAGCCCTGATCATAAGATTCTGGTAAAATCTGCGAATTTAGATTTGTTATCTGATTCGACGGTGGCTGAGTTAATGTCCCTCACCAAGATGTCGATTAAACCCCAAATTTATAAAGTTAACCAAAGCTACTTTGTTTTGAGTGGTGATTCCTTACAAGTGCAGGGTAAGGTGCTGGGTAAGCTATTTGTAGTGCAGGATATTACCCACGAACAGACAATGTTTGCGGTAATGGTGCAGAGTTTAGGTATTGCCAGTATTTTAGCAATTATCGTGCTCACAGTTGCAATCGCATTTTCTATCAAGCGTTCTTTGCAACCTCTGCGCCAGCTAAGTAAAATGACTTCTGTCATTTCCGCACAAGATTTAGGACAAGCGCAGTTATATCTTGATAATGCACCCAGCGAAGTCAAGGAATTAGCTCAAACTTTAACCATGCTGTTATCGCGCCTATCCCAATCTTGGGAGCAAGAACGCGAATTCGTGAGTAACGTTTCTCACGAATTACGCACACCACTGACGATTGTACATGGTTACTTACAAAGCGTTTTACGACGCCAAAATAACTTAACCCAAACCCAACAAGAAGCTTTAGAAACCGCTGCATCGGAAGCAGAACGTACCATCCGCCTGCTACAAGATTTACTTGATTTAGCACGGGCAGACAGTGGTTATTTGCACTTTAACATGAAATCTTACGTGCTGAATGACTTGGTTGAAGAAGTCGTAGAGATGGCCCAAAAATATAGCGAACGCGTAATTACAATCGAGTCAACAACTTACCCAATTAAGGTGAAATCAGACTACAATCGTCTCAAACAAGTCTTGTTAAATTTGATTGATAATGCTGTTAATTATTCTGAAGCTGGTACGCCTGTGATTTTAAAGTTAAATCAGCTTCAGGACAAGGCAATTCTTCAAGTTTGTGACAAAGGTTATGGCATTCCTTTGCAACACCAATCACGAATTTTTGAGCGATTTTACCGCGTAGATGAATCCCGTAACCATGCTACTGGAGGTTGCGGTTTAGGCTTATCGATTGTAAAAACTCTTGTAGAGGGTATGGGTGGTAGTGTCAGTGTGCAATCAAAGTTGGGGGAAGGGAGTGTGTTTACACTCACTTTACCTGCATAGTAAATCAATAAACTTTAAAGTACTCACTTAAAGGTCATGAACTCTGAACTTTGGACTCATCAACAATCAATGAGTTCAAAGTTCAGAGCAGACGACAACCTGTACCAAGTCAAGGCATTATTTCACGTTGTAGCCCACATCCCGTGAAAACACACGTTTGTGTCATGATCTATGGCAATCCTAAATAAATTGTGAGAGCGTCGTATTTTATCTGTGTCCATCCGCGTGAAGGGTGCGGTTCATTTTTCAAGATTTGTGGTCTAATTATAAAAATAAGCGCTGTCATTGCCCTTGGTCATTTTTGTTGGAAATATCACCTCATGCCATATTTAACTTCAGCCAGCGAAATCCGTTCTCTTATTGCTGAATATACTCAAGCGAGGATTTTGTGGATTGATACAGAAATCGCAGAATACAAAAGTCGTAATCCTAGACTGTCGTTAATTCAGGTATTAGACGAGCCAACAGATTTAAGTGGCGATCGCACTTATGTTTTAGATGTACTCAACCATCCTGACGTTGTGGCTGAGTTGATTGACAAAATCATGGTCAATTCCCACATTGAAAAAGTTTTCATAATGCTAGTTTTGATGTGAAATATCTCGGTAATAAACAAGCAAAAAATATCACTTGTACTTTAGAAATAGCAAAAAAAATTCCCTATTATGCTTTACCATTGCCTAACTACCAATTAAAAACTCTCGCGACAGAACTTTGTCATTTTAAGAATATAGATAAACAAGAACAAAATAGTGACTGGGGAAGGCGACCACTCACAGAAGAACAAATAGAGTATGCTTACCTAGACTGCATTTATCTTGCTCAAGTCCATCAACGTTTGATAGAATTAAATAAAGAAATTTATCCAGAGCCTGCAACAGAAAACTTAACATCACTGAACGCAAGATATGCAGAGCTTGAGCAACAGTGGAAACTGTTAGACTCAGAATTCGCACATTTACAAGAGCGAATCAAAAACGCGATGCTTGCTCAGAATCTATCAGAAAGCTCACATTTCAAGCTTTCTTCTTATGATCGAAAAACAGTGAAAGTATCATTTGTAGAACTCGTTAGGCTAGTACAAACTCAAGACATCGATTTAAATTTTCCCATTACACTGACTCAGAAACTACAAAAAGATTTAGGAGAAAATCTCGAACAACTCTCTGTAGATATTGAGAAAATCACGACCTGGCGATTGACTCCCAAAAATCAAGATAGTGATGAGTGATAAGGGATGAATACTGCTCATAAGGATAAATGGTAAAGAATGAATGCTGTCTGCATAGCTGCGCTGACCACATTTGTCGCCCTTGCAACCGTTTCCTGTGGTAATGAAAATGATGTATTAGTCACAGAAATCGGAGTTCGTCCTGCTGGACGTCAAGCAGCACGACCATCTAAAGCTAAAGACTTTTATATTCAGGGTCAATATAAGCAAATCAAAGGGGACTCACAAGGCGCGATCGCTTCTTATTCCAAAGCAATTAGCCTCAACCCCAACTATGGAAGTGCATATAATAGTCGGGGGCTTGCTCGCTTTGACACAGGAGATCAGCAAGGGGCGATAGAAGATTATAATCAAGCACTGAGGATAAATTCTAACGATGCTCAAGCATACAATAACCGAGGAAATGCTCGCGCCGCGCAAGGAGATAGAGACGGGGCGATAGACGATTATAGCCAAGCAATTCGCCTCAATCCTAAGTATGCAGAAGCGTATAATAATCGGGCAAATACTCTTAGTGCAAATGGAGATAAAAACAGGGCGATAGACGATTACAGCCAAGCAATTAATCTCAATTCTAACTTTGCTGTTGCTTACAATAATCGGGGGAATGCCCGCGCCGCTCAAGGAGATAGAGAAGGGGCGATCGCAGATTACAATGAAGCCATTCGTCTTGCTCCTAACTTTGCTGCAGCATACAATAACCGAGGAAATGCCTATGCTGCACAAGGTGATAAACAAAAAGCTATGCAAGACTTACGGCGAGCAGCACAAATCTTTCAAAAACAGAATAATAAACAGTTGTATCAACAAGTGATGAACAATATTAAAGAGTTGGAGCAGTAACGAAAAAGATAGCGATTCTCGTTTGAACAAAACGAGAGAAGTCTGTAGACGCGGATCAGCTTCCCGTTAGGGTACCGAGGAAACCTCAAAGCCTGCTCTTGGAAGAGCTTCGCTAACAGACATCTTGCACCAGGGTCAAAAACCGGGTTTCTTGAGCAATATCTAGCATCGGCGTTCTGTAAGCTGGAAGTTGTCGTTGTCGTAAACAACAACTTTACTACGGAACGCCCTATTTATTTTTGGCGAAGGTATTGTAAGAAGAACACACTTTCAAAATCACAAGGTCTTGCGCACCAATCCAAGTTGACGTACTTCCTGACCACAGTCCTGGTAAAGGTGCTTGAGCTAACTCTAAACCTGCCTGTGTTGCAAGGCGTTTAATGAGGTTTAGGCTGTATGCTGTCATATATTCAGGGTTGTCTGGTGTTACAACAGCAAAATCATCGCCGTTGTTGCCATAATGATGGTCAAAATTGAAGTCGGGTCGTGCAAATCCCAAAGGTCTTGGTTGTCCGGGTTGGTAATTGTCAAGTAGGAAGAAACTGAACAAACAACGTCCATCTGGCTTTAACACCCGCGCCGCCTGTTGGAAGTAATTGGCAGTTGTTTCAGGTAGCATATGGGTAAAGACAGAGGCAGCATAAACAATATTAAAGGACTTGTCGGGATAGGGAAAGCAGTAGTCAACAGGACTAACTTGCCCTTCGGGATTGTAAAAGGTGTTGTGAATATTTGCCCAAATAAAACGGAAGTTTGGATACGCCTTATGAAAAGTTTTCTGCAAAAAGATTATCTTGTCGTGGCAAATTTCAAAGCCATCGTAAGAGCCATCGGAAGATAATATGTAGCGTAGGGGAAAAGCGATTCGCCCCAATCCGCAACCTATCTCAAGTACAGAGCTGTTCTTAGTTATGCTACCGTAGACGCGCAGGAGCATACTCCATTCTTCCGCCCAGCGAAACCACTCTTCAAGGACATCAATACCTTCCTGACGCATGAGATCCAGTGGTGGAATGAGTTCAGGTTGATACGCAACCCAAGGCTGTTTTAGTATATTTGTTTTCCGGAAAATTCGTCTTAAATCAGTTGTTCTCTTAAATAGATTTTTCATAGCTTTGCTTCCTCCTTCTGCCAAGCCGATGCGGTTTCTGTACCCATTGCTTGTGGTTTATGGAGATAATAACTCAGCCATGTCAACGGACTAAGCATCGTACACAATAATTGACGCCGACGATGAGATAAATGTGAAAATGCAATATCATGACCAAGAACCGTCAGGGGGTTAATGAACGTAGCATATCCCTGGTAGGGCAAATTTATCAAAGCCTGGAGTTCTGCTAAAGTGTAGCCACGTCGGACATGACCCCATTCAGCCATAACTTCTGCTTCAGCAGGGCAAAGAGGTTTCATAAATTCGTAGTAGGGAAACCGCCAGTTTTCATTGGGAGTACTAATTAAGAGAAAACCACCAGGACGCAATACTCGCAAAGCTTCTGATATTGCCTTTTTATCATCTGGTACATGTTCTAAAAGGTCGAACATCGTTACAGCATCAAAAGACTGATTCTCAAAGGGCAAAGCAGTTGCATCAGCACAAACAAAGCGCACCCTTTCCTGTTGGTTACATGGAGCTTGGGCATATTCAGGATTAAAATCTAGATTGGTAACTTTCGCCTCGGGAAATAACAAGGCACTTAAACCGCTTTGACCACCCCCAACTTCTAAAATGTGTTGAAAGGATTTGTTGGGAGTCATACGGTGGATAGCACGCATCTTTTCGCGGTAGAAAAATCCCTGAGTTAAGGGATAGGGAAAAGGATTCTGAGACAGAAAATGAGTTAATGGTGTTTTATGCATAAATGTGTTTTGAGTTTGTGTTTTGAGTTAAGGATATAAGAAGTCTAAGTGTGATGATTTTTCAAAAAATAGCTTCCTTTTTTCAGCTTCTGGTTTCTGAGTCGAGTGCAATACTAAAAAGTGCTTTTTTCTGATTCCAATTTCTTTTTTGCTTGTAACTTTTTTGTTTTTAAAATGTTAGTAGACTATTTATTCTGTAAGTAATATTGAACTCCTGAAAAACAGCCTAATACCTCTACGAATAGCATTTTGTTGAAAAAATTAAAGCCCTTTAAAAGTCCTGAGAAAAACTGCCGAGTATAGTATTTAGGTAAGGTCACAAATAGACGATACAGATTACCCCAGTGCTTATATCTCGCAAACTGAACCAAAAGAGCCGCCACATGACCACGCATATACTGATAAATTTGATGTTTCAAGCTATCTAGGTCGCTGCGATGAAAATGGTAAACGACCGCTGTTGGTTCATAGTGACAAAACCAACCTTCAGCTAAGATTCTGTACCAGAATTCTGAATCTTCACTACATCCTGAAGCACCTGCGCCCAGCCGTTCGTCAAAGTACCCTACTAGCTCAAACGCCTTGCGCCGGAAAGCCATATTGGCTCCAGCACCAATATGCCAAACAGGAACACCTCGGTACCTCATCTCCTCAAAGAACTGAGAATCAAAAGTGAGAACACGGTATCCCTGGTTAAATCCTCCAAAGCCTTTTTCAAAGGCTACTTGCGCTTCTGTTTCTAGTTCTCCTGGAAGGATTAGCCCAGTCACAGCCATCACCTTTGGGTTTTCAAAGCTTTGTTGCAATCGTGCAATCCAGTTAGGATGAACTTCTACATCATCATCAGTAAAGGCAATAATGTCGCCAATACTGTGGCGAATGCCAGTATTACGAGCTACACTCAGCCCCGGACGAGGCTCTAACATATACTGGATACCAGGCATTTGTGCAACTAGTTGGCGTGTAGCGTCGTCCGAAGGGGCATTGTCAATGACAATAATCTGCTGTGGGGGTTGCGACAAATTTTGCAGCGATCGCAAGCATCGCACCAATTGTTCCGGTCGGTTGCGCGTACAGACCACTACGGAAACAGAACCACTCACAGGTTGCAAACTGCATTCTTGGAGTCTTTTCAGGGGTTGCTGCAATGCTATCAGAGATTGAAACTCAGGTGGTGCATCCCTTGAAGGGTTTTGGGAAATGACAGGCAAAGGTGCTTTAAAACCCTGGTTTAATAGGCGATCGCCTACTGCTGGCGTAATCTTTTGCACAGCCAAATTCACGAGTTGCGCAGCAGACATTGGCAACTGTGCTGCTGAAATTTCCTCATGACCTAAGGGAATTCCACACCACCAGAAAATCGCATAGATACCTTGATACTTTGGTTCAGCAGTTAGTGTAGAGATGTCTTCACTCAATTCAATGTGCATAACTTTCCAAGGAGCAAACCGATTCATGAAAATTGCCTCCGAATTTTTTCTGCACGTCGTAGTGAACGAGGGTATTCTCCTAAAATTCCAACAACACCACCCCACAATTCTGCCAGGATCATCTCTACGGGTAGGGGATGCTGATTCGTCAGACATTGCTTGATTTGACGTAACTCGTATTTAAACCACCAAAGAATAGTTTTGCTCAACACAGAACGTTTGGCAGGGTCACTTGTGTAGGATTTTACTATGAATGCCATAAATCCCAAACCCCAAGTCCAATATTGATGACGCAGTTTTTCATATTCGCGGCGATGTCTATGAAAAACCATATATCGAGGTTCATAGACGAGCGAGTAACCCTCTCGGATGATCCGATAAAAAATATCTAAATCATCACCCCCTGGGCGAGGGGCTGCGAGGGCTTCGTCAAAACCACCAAGTTTGAGTAAAACGTCCCTGCGAAATGTCATATTGCATCCGGCTCCAAATATTCCTGAGCCACAGGGATAAAGATTATTCCCTGGTAGGATTTGACCGTAGTGAATTGTCTCAAAGCCACGACGAAAACCACCCCGTTGCTCAAACAAAATTTGCGCTTGTGTGACGAGTTCATAGGGTAAAACTAAACCAGTAAAACCCGCTGCATCAGGATTTTCGGCAATAGCTGCTGTCAATCCGCGCCACCAGTTACGATCTACCACCACATCATCATCAATAAAGGTAATCATCTCGCCTGTTGCTTCCTGGAGTGCTCGATTCCGAGCAAAGCCTAACCCTGCTTTCATTTCTCGAACGTAGCGCACCCCAGGTAATGCACTGCAAACTTGGTGTGTTCGTTCATCGCTAGAAGCATTATCAACCACTAGCACTTCAAAAACGTTGTCTGCACTTTTAAGCGCCAGCAAATGATTTAGACAACGAGCTAAATCATCTGGTCGGTCTTTAGTACAAATCGCCACCGTCACAGAAGGAAGTGGTTTGAAATCTGCTTTGGCAATTAATTCTTCTCGTATACTTTCCTGAAGGAGTTTAGTTCCAACTTCCTTAGTAATCAATTGAGCTAAATCTTCCGGGCTAAGCACACTTTTTGCCGGTAGTGCTTGCATCAAAAAGCCAATAGGCTGATCTTTACGTCGCAAAATCAACGCAATACCTGTGTCACTTTCTGAAAGTGAAAGAGTGGGCAAAGGTTGAGTGACTTCGATTTCGATGATGCTGTAAGGCATAAAACGCTTAACCTAGCTTTGTCAAATGGAAGCATTGCGGTATTGCAAATGATAAAGTTGAGCAAACAAACCGTCCTGCTCAAGTAACTGTTGGAGGTTACCCTGTTCGATAACTCGCCCTTTGTCGAGCACAATAATTTGATCGGCTTGTTCGATTGTAGACAGACGATGAGCGATGACAATCACTGTACGGCTTTGACTAAGGGTATTGAGCGCTTCTTGAATCAAGTGTTCGGAAATAGTATCGAGAGCATTTGTCGCCTCATCTAGAATAAGAATCTGTGGATTGCGGACAATAGCGCGAGCTAGAGCAATACGCTGTCTTTGTCCTCCTGAGAGCCGCACTCCGCGATCGCCCACTTTAGTGGAATAACCTTCGGGCAGTTGCATGATAAATTCATGAGCATTGGCAAGTGTTGCCGCTTCTATAATTTCCTTTTCTGTTGCATCTAACCGACCATAGGCAATATTCTCCATGACGCTTGTACTAAACATGTACACATCTTGGCTAACAATAGCAATTTGATGACGCCAGTCAGTTATGTTCAGTTCTCGTAAGGGGTATTTATCTACATAAATTTCGCCTGATGTTATGTCAGAAAAACGACATATCAAGCTAATTAATGTGGACTTTCCCGCACCCGAAGGACCGACAATCGCAGTCGTTTTCCCCTTAGGAAAACAAATTGACACGTCTTGAAGTGCCAGTTCTTCTTGAGGATTATAGCGAAAGTTTACTGATTCAAAATAGATCCCTTGTTCTAAATTTTTTAAGGGAATATGACCAGAATGAATGTAAGGTTTATCCGATCTGTCTAAAAAGTGCATGACATCCTGGACAGAACTTGTCAAACCTATCAGTCCAACCCGCGTACTCTCCAATTGTTTTACCTGCGGCTGTAAGCGGTAAAGAAGAAAAATAAAAGTCAGCAACGTAGGTAAAGAACTTGGATCTTGCAGTAGAGCAAGTACGAGGATACACAGGAGCAGAATAGACGATAATACTTCAGATATTGGTTGTACAGATCCAGAAAAAATGTCGAGTTTCAAAAAGGTATTAACGACCTTTTTTGAGGCTAGATCGAAACGTTGTTGTTCATAAGATTCACGTCCAAAGGCTCGAATTACCTTCATTCCTGCGAGCCCTTCCCACATACGGGTTGCCAAATCCGAATTAGCTTTTACAGCTTGTTCTCCCAAAATTTTTACTTGGCGAGTCACGAACTGAATAAAAAGGGAGATGAGTACCATCAAGACACTCACTATCAAAGTGAGTTGCCAAGAGATGAGCAACAATAGAATCACATAAACACTAACCGTACAAATAGTGATGGTCAGGGTTACTAAAGTCGATAAAGCGATACTAGTTTGCCATGTTTCTCTTGACAGAGTGTTTATCAACTTGCCTGAATCATTACCTTCCAAAAAGGAGTAGCTGACACTCAAAAGTTGATTAAAAATCCCTGAGCGCAATCGATGCCCAATTCGTGAATTTAACCAAGCAAACAAAACCGTATTGCTATAAAAAAGGCAGTTTTTTAGTACAATACTGCCCAAAATGCATAAAGCAATAATAGCAAGACGGTCATTGGTTGAAAAATTAACAAAGATTTTGTTCAGAACATCTACAAAAGCACTATTACTTGTTGTTTGAGAATTGTTTTGAACAAAACTTTGTAGAAGTGGAATAAATAAAATAATTCCAAACCCTTCAAAAAAGGATGATAAAACTCCTAAAAGGATAATAACAGGAATAGCCCAACGGTAGAATTTCAGTACTGGTAATAAGGTTTTTACAACCTTCGCCTCTTGCATGTTGTTCCCCTTTTCTGGCATGAAGGTTTTAGAAAATCATGAAAAACCTTTGAACACTGACTTAATGAGATAATTCACGACAAAGCTGCAAAACTTTTAACCATCTTTGCCACATAATTATTGCGTGCGGTTTCAGCGGAAGTGCGTTAGATTGAGACATTTGTTTTTGGACATCAGAAACTGTAATTAATTGACTAACCGCCACCTTATCTTTATGGATATTAAGTTTTTCCTGAAACTGCAACCAAGAATTATGGTCTTGCCAGATTAAAGATGTAATAGGCTTAGCTGCAATTTGGAAAAGGCATTCAATAATGCATTGATGAACAGGTCGAAGTAATAATGGAGTATAGTCTAGTTTGATGCTTTTGTAAAACCAAGTTAGTGTACTCCAATAATCTCCACTCGCTCTACTTTTCCATGCAAGATAGACATAATAAGAACTAGCAGACCAATTATATATGTGAGTAGGAATCTCTGGATGTCTTTTCTTAAAATCTTCCATAAATAGATTGTAAGACTTCGCCATTGCCTGACAACTGTTAGACATACTTGCCTTGACCTGACGATACCCAATCAAAAACTCAGGTACAACTCGAAATTGATAATTTTCAGCAATACGTAAGTAAATATCCCAATCCTCACAACCTTGTGCATTCTGCTCTTTTAGTTTGCAGTTATAACCACCAAGTTTCTCAAAACAAACTCGACGAATCAGAGGGACACTTGCACTGCTGATAAAGTTCGTATATAGCAGAGCTGGGTAGACCTCTCCTTCTATGCTGAGAATATTTAAATGGTGATGAGGACTGTACTGTCCTATAATTGCATCCTCTTCATCAATAAACACTGACCAGGCATAGACTAATCCTACCGATTCGTCTGCCTTTAACATACATTGTACCTGTTTTTCGAGTTTCTGAGGATACCAGATATCATCAGCATCTAGGGGTGCAATATATTCACCTTTAGAATTTTCAATTGCTAAATTACGAGCTGATGCTACTCCTGAATTGAGTTGCTTGAAAAGAGTAATGCGACTGTCTTTTTGAGCAAAAGATTCTACGATTTCAGGTGTTTTATCTCGGGAACCATCATCAACTACTAAAACTTCTATGTTTTCATACGTTTGAGATATAACTGATTGCAAGGTTCGACCAATAAAAGCTTCTGCGTTATACGCAGGAATGATAACTGAAACTAATGGCAATTCACTCTTCATTTTATTCACCGTATTGTGGATAACTGGTTAACAAGCTACACAGAAAGTGAAAGCAGACAAAGATTTCGCAATACGAAAAAAGATGTTTTTGAGTCAAACATGCTTAATTTGCGAAAGACAAACGAAATTTTACACAACGAGCGGTGAAAACTAACTTGACATTTGCAAATCTTGATTGAAAACAGCTAATTGACTGACGGCATATGCAGGTAATGAGAATACTATTCTCCTCAAAAGCAGACTCTGTAAGGGTTTGCTCATTAATAAAATCTTAGCCTAAGATGCTGAGTTGGAATGTAAGATGCTGAGTTGGAAATAGATTTCCATTTGTACTAGTGGGCGATACGCAAAGCAGGGTACTGCGCTCCGTCCAATCGTCGATGACGACTCTTGTATTGTAAGAATTTCTCATGCAACGCCTGGTTTTTGACAAAAAAGTCAACAACTTATTTAAGATTTTTTTGTATCAAAATTATCATATAATTGCTAAGTAATTCTGAACATATAACCAAAGTATAATTTTTTTTACTGTTTGACACAGCCAACCGCGACTCATACACCGATAAGTCCGGTACAAATTTCAGTCCTAGGTAAGATAAAAAGATGTAGGCTTACCCCAGAAGTTCAAATGACCTCAACCCTGCTAAAGATTCCTCGTCTAAATACTCCAAAACTTTACCAATTGCCTGATGGTTTGACTATAGTGGCAGAGCAGATGCCTGTTGAAGCAGTTAACCTGAGTTTGTGGGTTAACGTTGGTTCAGCCGCCGAGTCAGATACCATTAACGGTATGGCTCACTTTCTCGAGCATATGATTTTTAAGGGAACTGAACGACTGACAAGCGGCGAGTTTGAACGTCGAATTGAAGAGCGGGGTGCTATCACGAATGCTGCAACAAGTCAAGACTATACTCATTACTACATTACGGCTGCTCCCAAGGATTTTGCAGAGCTTGCTCCACTGCAAATTGATGTCGTACTCAATGCCAGTATACCTAACGAAGCTTTTGAACGTGAACGATTGGTCGTTCTAGAAGAAATTCGACGTTCAGAAGATAATCCCCGTCGCCGCACTTTTCAACGAGCAATAGAGACAGCTTTTGATAGGCTACCTTATCGGCGTCCAGTTTTGGGACCAGAAACTGTCATTTCTCAATTGCAACCTCGCCAGATGCGAGATTTTCATGCAACCTGGTATCAACCCCGCTCAATGACTGCTGTGGCTGTCGGTAATTTACCAGTGGAAGAGTTGATTGAAATTGTTGCTAAAGGTTTTGAACAAGCTGTTAACATTGACTCCTCACCATTGATGACTCAGCACGCACTGGCTAACTCTGAACCTCTGTTTACAGAAATTGTCCGTAAAGAATTTATTGATGAAAGCCTCCAGCAAGCAAGGCTAGTCATGGTCTGGCGAGTACCTGGGTTGAACGAGTTAGAAAAAACTTACGCGTTGGATGTTTTAGCAGGTATTTTAGGACATGGATTCACATCCAGGCTAGTGCGGGATTTGCGCGAGGAGCAAGGACTGGTTTCCTATATTTCTGTCAGCAATATGACGCAGCAGTTGCAAGGGATATTTTACATTACAGCTTCCTGTACAATAGAAAATCTGTCGGCAACAGAGGCTGGGATTGTGCAGCATATGCGCAATCTGCAAACAGAAATGGTGAAGGAAGCGGAAATAGCTCGTGTCAGGACAAAAGTGGCTAACAGATTTGTTTTTGGCAATGAAACACCAAGCGATCGCGCCACTTTATACGGTTACTACCAATCAATGGTAGGAGATTTGGAACCAGCACTTAACTACCCAGCTCGCATTCAAGCCCAAGATGCAACGAGCTTGATGCAAGCAGCACAAGAATACCTTTCCCCAGATGCTTACGGTGTCGTTGTTATCAAACCATCTTAGACGAACGACCCTGGAGAAAGCTATCTTCCTCATCCCCCTGAACCGAATAAAGTTAAAAGTGAAAAGTTAAAAGAAAAAATTCCTTCTTTTTACTTGGTTCTTTTTACTTGTTAATCCCCCTCATCCCCCATTTCCTATTCCTATGATGTGGACTGAAATTGATACCCATATTAGCCAAGTGACTGGAGAAAAATTTCAATCGTCACAGCGGCGCTCAGTCGGTGGTGGATGTATAAATCAAGGTTACAGTGTCTGTGATGGTCAGCGCACCTATTTTGTCAAGTTCAATCAAGCGTCGCAAGTCACGATGTTTGAGGCTGAAGCGCTGGGCTTACAGCAAATGTACCAAACAGCTACTATCCGTGTTCCCAAACCCATTTGCTGGGGTACTGCTGGTGATTCTAGCTACCTAGTTTTGGAATGGCTGGAAATGGGTTCAGGAAACACCACATCTTGGGAAGAAATGGGGCGCAAGTTAGCAGCGATGCATAAAGCAACCAGTAGCCAAGGTATGGGGTGGGACATAAACAATACTATTGGTTCCACGCCTCAAGTTAATACCTGGACAGCAAATTGGGCTGAGTTTTATGCTAAACATCGCCTGGGTTATCAATTCCAGTTGGGAAGACGGAGGGGGGGTGATTTTCCCCAGGAGAAAGAGTTATTAGAGGCAATTCCTGAACTCTTAGCCACTCACAAACCCCAGCCTTCTTTGGTACACGGTGATTTGTGGGGAGGAAATGCTGGGTGTACTGTTTCAGGAGAGCCGGTGATTTTTGATCCAGCCACTTATTTTGGCGATCGCGAAGTTGATATTGCCATGACAGAATTATTCGGTGGTTTCTCAGCTGCGTTTTATCGCGGTTACAACGAAGTTTGGCAGTTAGATAAGGGGTATGAGCAAAGAAAAACTTTATATAACCTATATCACATCTTGAACCATTTCAATTTATTTGGTGGTGGTTATTTGTCGCAAGCGAACCGGATGATTACCCAAATTTTGGCATAAATTTCGCGCAAAGATGCATTAGGCACAAACTAGTCACTGCTCAGGCGATACAGCGCTCAATTGTTGCTAAAACCGACTGGGAAAGTGCGTCAAAATCGTAACCGCCTTCCAAGCCAAACAGTATTTTACGAGTTATTCCCAGACAATAGTCTGTGAATAAACCATAATCTTGCGGTTGCAAATTTATACTAGCCAACGGATCATCCGCGTTGGCGTCGTAACCTGCACTCACAATAAGTAAATCCGGCTGAAAACTAGATAAAAAGGGCACAACCTTTTTTTCAAAAACAGATTGGTATATTTTGATATCACTGCCAGGAGGAAAAGGCAAATTTAACACATTCTTATGGAAACCTTGCTCTGTATGATGTCCAGTTCCTGGGTAGCAGGGGTACTGATGCAGAGAACAGTAGGCAATTTGTGGGTACTTTTCTACGATTGCCTGCGTACCATTACCGTGATGTACGTCCCAGTCAAGGATGGCGACACGGTTAATCTCCGGTAGTTGTAGAGCATAGAAAGCCGCGATCGCGCATTGGAAAACAAGCAAAACCCCATCCCCATATTACTTTCAGCATGATGTCCTGGTGGACGCGCCAACACAAAAGCTGGTTTATCAGTAGTAAGCACAGCATCAACTCCATCCAACCAAGCACTCACCGCCAACAAAGCAACATCATAACTACGCACAGAAACAGGCGTATCTCCATCCAAATAACCGCCGCCAGCAAGAGCAATTTCCTGGACTTTTTTGATGTATCGCTGAGTGTGTGCTTGTTCCAACACAGACATCATATGGCGCTTTTGGGGTGGAGTGGGTAAACGCCATTCAATGTGTTGTGCAAACGCAGCTTGTTTTAAGGCGGTGGCGATCGCCAAGAGACGTTCTGGTTTCTCTGGATGGAAAGATCCAGTCTTGTGATCCAGAAACTCGTCGGAATAAATGACTGGCAACATAGAGCGAGTGAAATCAGCAACAGCAGATACTGATTGAAATTGTATCCTGACTATTCTGACAGTAAACCGTTCCTAACCCTAACGCCATAAGCAAAATTTCGTCGCTTTCGATACAATCTAAAGGAAGGGAGAGCCGAGGAGAACAAACGAGTGCTATTGAAAGGCTTTGAAATTGAGATGTACACTGGCACGCCCAGTGGTGATATCGTCGGACTCTCCGACAAGATTGTTGGGTCTTTGGATGGATTTGTCCGAGAACCAGACAGTCGAAATGTAGAATACATAACTGCTCCAGAACTGAATTACGACCAGCTTTTATGTGCCTTGCTGCATCCTCGGCTCAAACTGAGAAACTTCATCAAGCAACTGGGTGATTATACACTGATTCCAGGAAGCACTCTGTCGTTAGGTGGAGGCGATCGCTTTTTTCGCTCTGACCCAACAAACCCTTATCACGACTACATTGAGCAAACATATGGTACCAAGGTCGTGACCGCCAGCGTTCACATCAATATAGGAATTAGCGATCCAGAAGTCTTAATGCGGGCGTGTCGGGTTATAAGGGTAGAAGCACCTTTGTTCCTTGCCCTAAGCGCCTCGTCTCCTTTCTTGAATGGCAAAGCAACTGGTTATCATTCCACACGCTGGAGTGTTTTTCCGCAAACGCCTTCTCAAGTACCGTTATTTGAAAGCCATGCTCATCACATTGAATGGGTGGAAAACCAGCTCATGACTGGAACGATGCAAAGTGTTCGTCATCTTTGGGTCTCAGTTCGACCAAATGGCGATCGCCGTCCTTATGATTTAAATCGTCTAGAACTACGAATTTGCGATTTAGTCACAGATCCAATTGCTTTACTGGCGATAACAGCCCTACTAGAGGCGCGTCTAGTGCAAGTTATCAATAATCCCGATCTCGATCCGCTAACCCAAAGTATGTTCTCCCCAGACGAACTTGTCTCCTTAACCTATGCTAACGAAGCTGCAGTTGCGACTTCTAGTCTTAATGCTCAACTCAAGCATTGGCAAGATGGTAGAAGTCTTTTAGCTAGAGATTGGATTGCCGAAATATATCAACAAGTCTGGGCGATTACTAAGCAACATGGCTTTGCCTGTTTCCTTTCACCAGTACAAAAAATCCTGCGCGAAGGTAATGAAGCCCAACAGTGGCTGCAACTACGCTCACTTGGCTTGAGTGAAAGGCACGTTCTCACTCAGGCTATCCGTGCCACAAGAGAACGCGAAATTGAACTAGAAGATAAATTGTGTTCGCTTCTGGCTGCTTAGTCTAAACTTCGTTACGTAAATTAGTAAATCTTAATAGATCTCAGATATCTCTTAGATATTCTGAGAGAAGTTTTATATCTATTTAAAATTTCTAATCACATAGATGATGAAAAATTTTCATAAAAGCTATATCATAATTCTATCTTAAGGTAGATTTATAAAATCTCAGAAATTGCTTTTCTTCAAAATTATTTATTCCTCCGCCAATGCCGCAGGTCGTTTTAGTGAATCCGCTCATTCCTCCCAATACAGGTAATATTGCTCGCACTTGTGCTGCCACAGGCACTGAATTACATTTGGTAGGACCTTTGGGGTTTGAAATTAGCGATCGCTACCTCAAAAGAGCTGGCTTAGATTACTGGCCTTACGTCAAATTGCACTATCACGAATCCCTGGAAGCCTTTAAGTCTTTACATCAGGCACGTGGCGGAAGATTGTTAGGTTTTAGTGTCAAAGGCAGTTGCAAGTATGTGGATGTTCAGTTTCAACCTCATGATTGGTTGCTGTTTGGTTGTGAAACCACTGGCTTACCGCTTGAGATCATATCAGCTTGTGATGTTACCCTATACATTCCTATGAGCGAATCAAATGTTCGCAGCTTAAATCTTTCTGTGAGTGTAGCAGTAGGTCTTTTTGAAGCTCGCCGTCAGTTAGGGTTAGAGTAATTCAAGTCGTTACAGTCTTTCTGACCAAAAAAGTACGGGCTGCGCCCCGCTGTGCGCTCCAGTACGGGCTACGCCTAGCTACGCGCTCCAGTCGTCAGCAATGTTTCAGCAAGATTTAAGTATAAATTGTAGAGTTCTGCGTTCTGCGTTCTGCGTTCTGAGTTCTTCTTCAAATTTTTTCCTTTTTTTGGTATAAATAATTAAATAAAAAATCAAAATAATAAATTAATAATTACAGTTGATCAAAAAAAATGTCCTACTATTGTTTCTCATGATGTTTCTCATGAAAAAATGAATGGTGACATACACTACAAGTAATGAATAGCCAAAATTACCTAAAGACTATAGAGAGATTGATATAAGAAATTTCTATAGGATATTTTAGGGACAGCCGAGGTTGAATGATAGATTCTCGTGAATTAAAATTTTCTATAGAAACAAGGAACAAAAACATCACTATCCAGTCATATCAAGAGTTTAATCTAATTTGACTCATGTGTTATTTTCATCTCAGCGAGAAAAATCTGCGCGTTAATACGGTTGCTTTTGGGGAATAATAAACGTAAAGTCTCGTGTGGGGGAGGCGGATGAAGGCAGAAAAACTCTGAAAAATATCTACAGCAGGGTATCGTATCTATGAAGTCGCCGCATCCAATGGCTCAAAGCAATACAAGGCATGGCAAATGTGTGATTGTCCGTCGGGCGGCTTTAGCACTAACGGCGCGAACTGTACAGAAGAAAGCTGATATGGTCTATGGAATAAAAGGTGTCAGGTGTGAACAAGACAAGCTAACGCACAAATTTAATTTTTAATAGTATGGTGTGAACTTGTCTAAATCAGAGAACCAGGTTAATCTTGCTAAGTATATCTGGCGTATATGATATTTACCTACTGGCGTATATGATATTTATCTATTGGTTATGGTGATCTAAATCATTGACTAGTATCAGACAGGAAAATTGAGGTCAGTTAAGCGAAGCGTGTTCATAGGAGGTCGTCTTTGAAACGAGCATTGAAGAAGAAAGTAAAAGCTGAGTTGGAAAATACCCAAGGCGATGATGTTCCGGTGGAACCGATAGACGCAGTTAATCCAAAGGTTAACCAATGTCGAGTGCCCACGACAGCCGCGATGATTGGCTTGGCAATATCAATGGGAACAACTAGCCTTTTGGTGACTCGACAAAGCGATCAAGCTGCAGCAGCAGAAGCGTTAGGTAATCAAAATGCAGCCTCAACGATTTCCACTTCTGATGCTGATGAGGTGAAGTTTGCTTCCACAAAAAAACTAAAGTCACAAGCCGTCTCTTCAGTGAGCGTGCCAGAAAATGCTGTAGTAGTGGAACCAACAGCAATTTCACAGGTAACCGAACTGAGAGCGAAATGGCAAGTTGGGGCAAGCAAGACGTCAGTGCAAACCTCAGCACCAGTAGGAGTTTCAAACTCACCAAAAGCAATAGAGCAACAAAGCATTGCCTGGGAAAAAAACAACCTACAACAGTCTAGAAAGCAGGGAGTAAAAACACTCTCTCATACTGATGGTATTGCTAATGTGCAAACCGTGTCCTCCGTATCTGCTCAACCAAAAACAGTAGAATCGGAAGTCAAGACTCAACTGAAAGCGCAGCAAGGATTTGCTCTCAACCAATTACAGGAAAAATCGAACAGTTTAAAAAAAAGTCTGGTTGAATGGCGGTCTGAGGAAACCAAAGATTTATCACAACAACCAGCGACTAGGTTCGTACAGCCGATGGCTGTGGCTGAGAAAATGCCACAGACAAGCATAATGACTGCTACTGAGCAGTCGTCTCCCACAATCAGCGATGTCAGCCGAGCAAGGCTCGTGTCGAGGTTAAAGCAAAAGTCAGAGGCGTCAGTATCAACAGTACCAGCCTCAGCAGCAGTTGTTGCACCAACAGCAGTCGTCGCACAAACAGCCACTGCAACATACGAAGTGAAACCAGGAGATACAATAGGGGCGATCGCCAATGATTATGGTATTTCCGTCTCAGAACTTGTAAAGGCAAATCATCTCAACAATCCTCATCAGCTGCAAATTAGCCAAAAACTGTCCATTCCTGTGACAGAAAACAGCAGTACTACCCAGCTAACTGTCACAATGGAATCAAGTACTGTTGGAGCTAGTCGTACTACCAACGTAGGCGAAACAACTGCAAACTCAGTCATTACCAACAATAACAGTGTCACCGTTCCGACACCAGTACTTGGTAACACCCAGTTTCAGTCATACATTGAATCAACGACAGCTAACTTAGCAGAAAATAATATTACAAATACCCAAACTTCTAGCACAATTACATCTTATGGTGTTGGTGGTGACACCCCAGTGCCGAGAGTTTTTACAGAAGCTCAATTGGCACAAAGACCAACTGCTACAACAGCAAAACAGGTAAAAAGTAACCAACGTCTCCGCAGCTTGCAATTGGAGATTGAAAAATTGCGGGAGAAATACCGCTCTCAGCAAGCCGGTAGTACAGTTGTGTCAGAGGAGTATGAAGCTAATGATACTCCAGTAGCAGTTCCCGTTTCCAATCAAAATGATGGTGCGGTGCGAATTTCTGTTCCTATACCAAATGATGCAGCAGTGCAAATGCCCGCCACTGGACAGAACAACACTGTTATTCCGATAGTCGTTCCCAGACCGCTAACGCCTAACTATGGTAACAAACCAAGTAGGCCTGTATACCGCGCTAATCGAAGGCCTATAAACGAACCAATTAATCCAGAACTGCTACCAAATCAAGCGATAGTAACACCTTCTATGGGTGTCGATTCCTCTCGCTCCCTTGGCTCTCTGCGGGGAAGCACAGTTTCTCCACAGTTACCGCCTTTAGCAGCAGTGGATAGATACCTGCCAAGACCAATTGACGAGAATACAGCGCCCCCATCTACCTCTACCACAGCTTATATGTGGCCAGCAAAAGGCACTCTGACTTCTGGTTACGGCTGGCGCTGGGGAAGAATGCATAGGGGAATTGATATTGCTAACTCGACTGGTACGCCGATTTATGCATCAGCCGACGGCGTTGTAGAAAAAGCAAGCTGGAACAGTGGTGGCTATGGCAATCTTGTGGATATCCGCCATCCTGATGGCAGCATGACTCGCTATGGTCACAATAGCAAGCTTTTGGTGCAGCCCGGTCAACAAGTACGCCAAGGTCAAACAATTGCTTTAATGGGTAGTACTGGCTTCAGCACTGGTCCGCACAGCCACTTTGAAATCCATCCAACTGGCAAAGGTGCAGTCAACCCAGTAGCCTTGCTACCAACAGCACGTCTGTAGTCATTGGCAATCTGTAACTGCATAATTGCTTATTCTTTTGAGGGAGCCTAGCTCCCTTACTTTTTTTATAGGTATCGCCCAGCAAGTATTCGTAAAATTAAAGACTATTGACGGGAAGTGGAGTGATTCTTGAATTTTGACTTCAAAGTATTTGTATGCTATCTTAGGAAAATGAAAAAATATATGGCTCAGTAGCTCAGTTGGTTAGAGCACGGGACTCATAAGCCTGGGGTCGTTGGTTCAAATCCGACCTGAGCCACTTTTATGAGTGATAAATTATGCGTACCGAGCGCTGAGTCAAAGTAACCCAGAACTCAGTACTCATGATTCAATACTTTCTCAAGTGTCGAATGACTTCAGCAACAGACCAAGCTTGAGCGATAGCTCCTCTAGGTGTGTGCGGCTCATCGCCATCAAAAATTTCGGAAATAGAGCCAAGACAGGCATCATATAAAAAGTGTTGTAGTAAGGGTTGCCAATCAAAGGGCAATGGTTCTTCAGGGTAAAAACGCTCACTCGCACGGATGAAAGGACCAATCAACCAACTCCACACTGTGCCTTGATGATAAGCACGATCGCGTTTTTCCGGTTTACCCTTGTATTTGCCAATATATTCTGGATCTGTTGGAGCGAGACTGCGAAGACCATAAGGAGTCAGCAAGCAAGAACGAGCTAGGTTAAGAATATTTTGCCCTTGCTGTTGAGAGAAAGCACAATGTGAAAGCGAAATTGCCAAAACGGCATTTGGGCGAATCTGAGAATTTCGGTGGTCGTCTGGCTCAATGATATCGTACAAGTAACTCAGTTGAGGATTCCAGTACTGTTGCATAGAAGCTTTCACTTGTTGTGCGAGCTGAGTGTAACGTAAAGCCTGCTTAGCAAGACGCGCTCGGTCAAGCATAGCTTCCTGTTCACTCAAGATTTCTGCCCATCGACTTGCCCAACAAAGCGCTGAATACCACAGAGCATTAATTTCCACTGGTTTACCACGACGGGGAGTGACAGGCTGCCCCTCTACTATCGCATCCATCCAAGTAAGAGCTACAGCAGGAGCATACCAACCAAGTAGCCCATCGGTAGCATCAATTTGGATATTATAGCGCGTCCCCCCAATAAAAGCTTTGTAGATTTGCTGCACCACTGGATATTGCTCCGCCAAAAACTGCCAGTCTTGAGTGGCTTCCAAGTAAAGCCCCAGAGTTTCAATCCACCACAGTGCCGCATCGATACTGTTATAAAATGGTTCGCCATCCATATCACCAAATGCATTGGGAATTAAACCGTGACGACAGTAACGCCCAAAAGTTTGCAGCAGTCCTTTTGCCAAGTCAAAACGCTGCGGAATCAGTGCCAACCCTGGTAAGGCAATCAAGGTATCGCGCCCCCAGTCATTAAACCAGTGATATCCAGCGATGACGGTAGGACCAGCAATAGAAGCACGATATACAATAAATTGATCCGCAGCTTGTAGTAATTGTCGCCAGAGGTGAAAGTCTTTTGAGATGGGTTGATGGGGTATTCCTCTTTGGGAGACATTGAGCCCTGAGCCTGCGGTATGGTTTTGCCGTTCGCGTAGCGTCTCCTCCGGAGATATGGGCACGCTACGCGAATGTGGTGTCGTCTGTCCGCTGGACTGACGCGTAGCCTGCTCTGGCGCAAGAGGGTCTTTGAAGGAGTTTGGGGTGATGAAGGGAAGTTCTTTCCCCGACTCCTCATTGTCTCCCAATCCCACTATGTCCTCAGAGTGCGGTACGGCTGCGCCGTTAGCGCTGCGTCTTTGCAGGAGATACGGAAACGTTGAGTCCAGAGGACCGCAAGGGACGCGAACGTGGGAATCCCTAGCCCCCCACCTCTCCACCCCATCTTCCCACCCAAAAATCTGAGACAGTCGCTCTTGCTCTGTTTCCAGAGCTTCTGCAAAGGTTTCTGAGGTCAAGGGACTTTGCAGTTCACAAGGATTACCCACTCGCGCTTCCAAAGTCACGGTATCTCCTGGGGAGAGTGTCATGGTTAAGTAACCAGGGCTGTAGAGGTCTTCGTGATCGTCCAACCCCCGTAGAGTTTCCTCTGGGAGTCTATAATTCCAGTACCAAAATGCGTCTGGTTGATAGTTTCCTTGCGTCCAGCGCAAGTGCCAAGGTGTCCCAAAGTTGTGAGAACTTATTGCTTGCAGACAAACTTGCTTTTGTCCCAGCAATTGCGAGAACTGTAATTCTGGAATAACCTTTTGTTGATGGTGAAAGTCGCGATCGCCTATAAGCACTCGCAGCTTCAATGTCCCTGTTTGTGTACCTTCATAGCGATATTGAACTAAGATACGATGGCAAAACTGAAATGGGGAAGATGAGGCAGAGACTTCTAATTTTGAATTTTGTGCCTCCTGCAGAGGAACTGCGTTAACGCGTAGCGTGTCCGCAGGACATATTTTGTTAGCGCAGCGGGACGCAGTCCATTTTGAATTGCTTTCTCCCCTGACTTCCTCTACCAATCCATACGGCATCATCAAAAGCCTAGTCAACTGCCAGTCGTCCTCAGCCCAAATCCACTTTGGAACTGGGTTAATCTCAAAAGAGCGCAGCAGTTGGTAACCCTTTGGCTCTATCTGACCACTGCCCCAGAAATTTGTCCCCAATGCTACAACCCGATCTGGTAGTTCTAAGCTAGCTTCTAGGTGCGAAAGCAGTAGAGTGCGTCCAGAAGGCGGACTGGTAGCGGCAAACAGCCAGCCGTGATAAGTGCGAGTGCGGACATCACAAACTGTTCCACTGGCAAAACTTCCTAAGCCATTAGTCAGTAACCATTCTCGTGTATCTAAATCCACCATTTTACTCAAAATCGTTATGAGTATGATATATTCGTAACGGATCGTAATTAAACTGTGAGTCCAGCCCTGCAGGCGAGCCACTCCTCCAGGAGGGTATCCCTCCGTAGGGAGCTGGCGTTGGGTTTCCCACGCCCAGCGGACTGGCGTTCACCGTAAGTCCTGCGGATAGGCTACACCAACGTGTAGCCTGCGCTCTGTGCTAAGGTGTGCCGTACCTCATTCGGGAGGAGCTACGAATTGCGGCGATAGCCGTGGCGTTAGTCATAGGCATACCCAAAGGGTGATGACGAGAACGGGTGAGATTACCTGACCCGAACTCCGACAATACTAGATAGATAATAAGTTGAAGGAGAATTAGGTTAATGCCTCTCACTTACCCATCAGAAGGATGCCTCCGTGTAGGTCAACAGGCTCCCGACTTTACAGCAACGGCTGTGGTAGATCAGGAATTTCAAACCCTTAAACTTTCCGACTATCGCGGCAAGTACGTCGTACTGTTTTTCTATCCCTTAGACTTTACCTTTGTTTGTCCCACTGAAATCACAGCCTTTAGCGATCGCCATGAAGAATTTAAGAATCTTAACACCGAAATCCTTGGTGTTTCCGTTGACAGTGAGTTTTCTCACTTAGCATGGATTCAAACAGATCGCAAGTCTGGTGGTGTCGGTGACCTCAACTACCCCTTAGTTTCCGACATCAAAAAAGAGGTTAGTGCGGCTTACAATGTGCTTGACCCAGCAGCTGGCGTTGCCTTGCGCGGTCTATTCATTCTTGACAAAGAAGGTGTCTTACAACATGCTACCATCAACAACCTAGCTTTTGGTCGCAACGTTGATGAGACCCTGCGGACTTTGCAAGCCATTCAACACGTTCAGTCCCATCCGGACGAAGTTTGCCCTGCTGGCTGGCAACCCGGTGACAAGACAATGGTTCCCGACCCAGTGAAGTCCAAAGTTTACTTTGCTGCTGTTTAGGTTTCAAAGGTAATAAAGTCGCAGTAGTACACGGGCGTGCTACTACACACTCACTTAAGCTTAGCCACAGATAAACACAAGTAAATCAAATTCGTAATGAAGAATTCGTAATCTATTTCATCCTGAAATGCGAGTTAAAAATTACTAATTATTTGCTGAAAAGTCGTGTATATCTGTGGTTTCTTATTTAAGAACTTAATCATGTTAGGAATAAAAAGATGGTAACTTCAACTGCTTCTCGTGGCTTATTTAATGAACGATTCTTCCGCAACTTTTACCAATTCCAGCATCTAATACATTGGAATTGGGATATATAGGACCAGATTTTCAACTACCGGATATCACTCATGGTACTTTAGTCAAATTATCTGATTATAGAGGCAAGCAACCTGTGTTAATTGCCTTGACTCGTATCTTCACAGAAAAAAATTATTGCCCTTTTTGCTATCCTCACATGAAATCCTTAAATGAAAACTATGAGCTATTTCAAAATCGGGGCATAGAAGTTTTAATGATTACTAGTACCGATGAACGGCAGAGTCAAATTGTTGTGAGAGATTTGAGTTTAAAAATGCCGCTCTTGAGTGACCCCACCTGCCGTGTATTTCGCACCTATAAAGTCGGACAAGCATTGGGAGCACCTTTACCAGCACAGTTTGTGTTAGATAAAGAAGGTAAACTTCGTTACAAACATTTATTTTCCTTCCTTGACCACAACGCTAGCGTGGAGAAATTATTAGAGCAATACAATTTTTCATGAAAGCTGAGAGATTTTTTCCATGCTTAAACTTTATCACAACCCTCTTTCGGTAAACTCCCGCCGTGTTTGGATTGCATTACTGGAGAAAAAACTTGAATTTGAATTAGTGGAACTCAAACTGGATGGCGACCAGTTGCAGCCAGAGTTTCTTGAGATGAACCCATTCCACCACATTCCAGTTTTAGAAGATGATGGCTTCACCGTATTAGAATCTCTTGCAATTCTCGACTACTTGGAAGCAAAATACCCTGCCCCTGCGATGCTCCCAAGGGATGCAAAGACTTTGGCAACTGTGCGGATGGTGGAAATAGTAACCGTCAATGAACTATTGCCTGCAATGAATCCATTGATTAGTCAAATGATGGGTTTTCCTGATGGAAATAACCCACAAAAGCTAGAACAAGCAAAAGAGAAAGCAGCTATGGTGCTGAAATTCTTTGAAAAATTATTGGGAAATGGCTCATATTTTGGTGATGAGCAATTCACTCTAGCGGATATCGTCGCCGGAACTGCAGTACCCTGGTTTCCTATGCTGGGTTTTCCTCTTATTGATTACCCAAAATTGAGTGCTTGGGCTGAACGTTTAATGCAACGTCCTGCATGGCAAACAACTCAGCCAACTCAGGAGACAATTGATGCTTTTAAATCTCGCATGGAAGCTTTAATGAAGCAGCGTGAATCTGGGGTATAGAAATAATTCATGGCTAGAAACACTTTTTATCGCTTTTTACAGTTACGTGAGTTCGACAGGATTTAGAAGCTGAAAGCCTTACATAGCAGGGCTTATGAAATTAAGCATCAAAGCAAATGTCAATCAATCTTGAGAATAAAGTCAATAGTTAATAGAATTCTTGAGTTGCTGACTTTATTTTCAATAAGCTCATAAACTTTTAGAAGTTACGATTTCCCAAAACCTTTTCTAGCTAGGTCTTTCAGAGCTTCTAGTTCATCGAACTCACGTTACAGTTAGGTAGTTAGTCGCCAGTAGTTAATTATTTTTTGACACCTGACAACTCAACTACCAACAATCTCTAATCCCAAATCTTTAGAGCCTAATATGCTGCAAATGGGCGCGGGGATTGGAAGTACGAATAGAGCGGATTTTTTCATAGTATTCGCGTTCCTGCTGGCTTATATCTTTTGGTGGAACAATAGCAACTTTCACTAACTGGTCACCACGTCCACCCCGAGGTTGGGGCCAGCCTTTACCACGCAGGCGCAGAGATTGACCAGAACGCACTCCAGCAGGAAGCTTCACCGTAACCGAACCATCTGGTGTAGGTACCTCAACTGAGGCTCCTAAAACGGCTTCGTCTGGTGTAATTGGTATTTCGCACACCAAGTTATCTCCGTCAAACTGGAACAAAGAGTGGGGTTGAAGTTCAACTTTTAGATACAAATCGCCACGTTGTTGGGTGAAAGGACTCACTGGTCCTTTACCGCGTACGCGCAGACGACTACCAGATTTAGCACCGGCGGGTATGCGAACATCAATAACTTCGTTGCCTAGATTTAGGTGCTTTTGTACACCATGAAATGCTTCGGAAAAAGTTAGGGCGATCGCAGCTTCGCTATCTTGGGTAGCGCCAGCAGTACCTACATCTTGAAAATTAAAATCATTAAAGCCGCCAAAACCACCAGGTCCCCCTGTGGAAGTGCGGTAATAAGTTTGTCGCCCACCGCGTGTACTGCTAGTCCCAAAGCGCCCTAATAACTCGTTAATAAATTCATCAAAACTACCATACTGGCTGAAGTCAAAACCACCCATATCAACACCAGCTCCAGACGGAAAGCCGTCAGCCGCTTGTTTCCAGTATTGACCAAATTGGTCATACTTTTTGCGTTTGTCTGAATCTGACAAAACTTCGTATGCTTCGTTGACTTCTTTGAAGCGTGCTTCAGCTTGTTTGTTGTTTGGGTTGACGTCGGGGTGATATTTCCGAGCTAATTTGCGAAAGGCTTGTTTAATTTCTTCTTGACTAGCAGTCTTACTAACGCCCAATGTTGCGTAATAATCCTTGAAGTCAGTTGCAGCCATCTACCAACCTCCTTTAAAAATTTCTGTTAAATTTTTATCTAAAATTAAAGTCAAGATAGTGCTCCAGACATAATTCCGGTACATATACTTCTGATCATAAATTAACAAATATTAAATAAACTCAAGTGGGGTTCTTGCTCACAACACGAGTGCAATTCCCGTACTCCTGAGTTTCCGGACAATAGCAAATCAAATTATCAAACCCTTCCTCTAGACTTGGAGATGTATCGCGAAGTTGACGATACATACGAAATATGACATCTTCGCTCACTTTACGTTCCCGTTTTTTGTTGCGTGCTAAACACAGCCATACTGGGGTTTTCACCCACACTCCGGTCATGTGGGTGAAGCCTAGTTCGCGGGCTATGGCGATCAGTTCACGGCGATGACGTCGCTGGGCATTGGTAGCATCGTAGATTGTTGTTGTACTACCTGCGGTTACCGCTTGCTGAAATTGCCGCTGAATTTCCCGCCAAATCAGTAACCAAGGTCCCTGAAGGGCTTCATTGCCAAACAGCTGCCCTCGGATGGCATCGGTAGAAACGAGTTCCCCCCAAGAGCATTCTGCGAGCAATTGCTTTGCCAAAGTAGACTTACCGCTACCAGGAAGACCAATTAACATAATTAACTGAGTCATTTGTCTATTGTCTGTTGTCATTAGTTAATCGTTAGTTGTTGGTTATTCTACTAACTCATGACTAATGACTCATGACTAAATAATCGTTCCATCAGGAATGACGGCATTTTTGAGCACGACAACGATACCATTTTTGATATAGAAGCCTTGATTTTCGCGCTCAGCTTCTTGGACATTGTCTTTATTGACAATTTGCACGTCACAACCTATACGGGCATTTTTGTCAATGATGGCACGACGAATTGTCGTGTTAGCACCAATACCTAAGGGAATTTCCCCAGTTTCGCAGTCAGACTGGCGTTCAGCGAAGGGTTGATAGAAATCTGCTCCCATGATCAAGGAATCTTGAATGAGAGAGCCAGCTTCAATGCGCGATCGCACTCCCAACACTGAGTGTTCAATGCGGCAATTTTTTAGAATGCAACCTTCTCCAATCATTGATTCTGTGATTTGGCAATCTAACAATTTACTGGGAGGTAAGTAACGAGCGCGAGTATAAATTGGCGCTTGTTCATCGTAGAAGCTAAAAGGCGGCTGAGGTTGCTTGGTCAGTGCTAAGTTTGCATGATAAAATGCTTCGATTGTTCCGATATCTTCCCAGTATCCATCGTATAAGTAGGCTTGAACGTTGTAATCTTTTGAGGCGTCAGGAATAATTTCTTTTCCAAAATCTGTTCGTTCTGAAGCTTCTTTCAACAGCTTAGTTAAAACTTCTTTTTTAAAGACATAAATCCCCATTGAGGCGATATAAGGCTGTTCTTGAGCCTGTTCTGGAGTTAATCCCAGTACAGTTGTATCGACGTGCATCACCTTTAAAGCATCACCTTTGGGCTTTTCGCTGAAATTGATTATCCTACCGGACTCATCAATTTTCACTAAGCCAAAGTCAGAGGCGCGACGCTCATCAATTGGTAGCACAGAGAGAGTAATATCAGCTCCAGTTTCCCTGTGACGCTGTACGAACTGACGGTAGTCCATGCGGTACAGGTGGTCACCGGAAAGGATAAGATATTCATCTACATCCCACTCTTCTATCAGCCACAAGTACTGGCGAACCGCATCAGCTGTACCTTGGAACCAGTTGAGGTTTTCTAGGGTTTGCTGTGCAGCGAGAACTTCTACAAAACCATCTGTGAAGCCAGCAAAGCTATAAGTACGGGCAATGTGGCGATTCAGAGAAGCTGAGTTGAATTGAGTCAGAACGTAGATTTTGAATATTTCTGAATTTATACAGTTACTGACTGGAATATCGATTAAACGATATTTTCCAGCCACTGGTACGGCTGGTTTAGCACGTAACTTAGTGAGTGGATAAAGGCGGGTACCTGCACCCCCTCCAAGGATTATTGCCAAAACTCTTTTCACAAGATTTCTCCCGACTGCCTTTCAACTCTCACCTACAGTTTAGGGCTAGCTGAGACCGCGAATAAAGGGGGGGAGGGTAGATTATGTTATTGCTTATGACGGATTTTCAAATGACCAATATTTTGTTGTTCCAGTCACTTGACTTTTTTGTAAAAACACAAAATAGTTCAAAACCTATTACCTAGGTCCGGAGGATGTAATAAGCACGACTACCTTTGGGACCAAGCGCTGAGTATCCCTGGTTCTAGAGCATCGGTACAGTCATCCCAAAAACCCGGTTTCTTTAAGGTGGTTCAACGAAAAATCAGTCTTTTCGACGACAGAAACCGGGTTTTTCATCGCTCCTGCTTGACTAATGTACCGGCGCTCTAGGAGAAAGAAGTCACGATACGCCTTTATGCGTCTGTTGCTACCTTGCGATACGCGGAGCGTCAAGCGTCTGGCTTATCGCTCAAGTTTCCCCCAGAACTGGAACTGTATGCGATGAATTTCAAGTATGAGTATCTAATATTTTTCCTCCGATAGTATGAGCTACCTCATAGAAGCAATTAGAAATGCTCTCTAAGATCAGGGTAAATCAAAAGAATTCAATGAATTTAAAGGAGTGAAATATGCTTAACCAAAAAACAATAGAGGTAGTCAAATCTACAGCACCCATCTTGAAAAAGTATGGTCCACAAATTACCAAAAGGATGTATGAAATTATGTTTTATAATCATCCAGAGGTAAAAGAAAAATTTGATATGTCGGCTCAAGCGGATGGTTCTCAGCCTGCAAGATTAGCTTCAGCAATTTATAGTTATGCCAGCAAAATTGACGATTTACCTGCTTTAAAGCCGATGGTTGAAAGGATTGCCTATCGCCATGTGCAGACCGATGTCTTACCAGAAGAATATTCGATTGTCGGCTCAAGCCTACTGCAAGCAATGAAGGATGTGTTGGCTGAAGTCGTCACCGACGAAGTGATGGTAGCTTGGACAGAAGCTTATCAAGCATTGTCTGATATATTTATTGCAAGAGAATATGATATTTATGAAGAACAAATGAGCGTTCTTGTCCGATAAACATTCTGAATTTTGGTGCTCACAATGCTTACAAGCAATCGACACCACTCAATCAAAAATATAGGATTTCGGCGATTTGGCGAGTGGTGTCGATGAATATCTCAAAATTCCCTTTCAAGCTGAACGTTTTAAGTCAACTTTGGTTACCCATTGCTAACAAATGCTCCCTGAAATTTTTAATTGCTTATACCAAGCGTGAAAAATGATTGCGACAGATGGATTGCCAAAAAGCTTAGTCAATAACTCTTTGACAATTCCATTATCTAAAATCTAAAATCCAAAATGGTATTAGTAGGGCCACTGCCAATTCTGAATTTCTGGCATATCCTCACCATGCTTGTTAATGTAGTGCTTGTGTTCGATCAGTTTGTCTTGCAACATCTGCTTGACATAAGCTGCTTTATAGCCCAGTTTTGGTACGCGGTTGATCACGTCCATCGCCAGGTGGAAGCGATCCAAATCGTTAATGACAACCATATCAAAAGGCGTGGTAGTCGTTCCCTCTTCCTTGTAACCCCGCACATGGAGATTTGCATGATTCGTGCGGCGGTAGCTCAAACGGTGAATCAGCCAAGGATAACCGTGGAAGGCAAAGATAATCGGCTTGTCAGTGGTGAAAATACTATCAAAGTCTTTCTCGCTGAGTCCGTGAGGATGTTCTGTTTCAGGTTGAAGTTTCATCAAGTCTACGACGTTCACCACCCGCACCTTCAGATCTGGGAAGTTTTGGCGCAGGATGTCCACTGCTGCTAAGGTTTCCATTGTAGGAATATCTCCTGCACACGCCATCACCACATCTGGCTCACTACCTTGGTCATTACTTGCACATTCCCAAATACTGATACCTTTGGTGCAGTGCTTTATTGCTGCATCCATATTCAGGTATTGCAAAGCAGGTTGTTTCCCAGCGATAATGACGTTGACATAGTTGCGGCTTCGCAGACAGTGGTCAGTGACCGACAGCAAACAATTTGCATCGGGGGGTAAATACACCCGAATAACTTTTGCTTTCTTGTTGACTACAAGGTCAATGAAACCGGGATCTTGATGAGAAAAACCATTGTGGTCTTGTCGCCAAACGTGAGATGTCAGCAAGTAGTTGAGCGAAGCAATGGATCTGCGCCAAGGAATGTCAAGACAACTGTCGATCCACTTGGCGTGTTGGTTGAACATTGAGTCTACAATGTGGATAAACGCCTCGTAGCAGGAGAAGAAACCGTGGCGACCAGTGAGGAGGTATCCTTCTAACCAACCTTGGCAAGTTGTTTCACTAAGAATTTCCATCACTCGACCTTCGGGAGACAAGTTGGCGTCATAAGGAAATCTCTCGGCTTCCCAAGTTCGGTCTGTCACCTCAAACACAGCATCCAAGCGATTTGATTTGGTTTCGTCCGGACCGAAAATGCGGAAGTTGCGGGACTCTAAGTTAAATTTCATCACATCCCGCAGAAATTTTGCCATCACCTTAGTGGCTTCGGAAATAACTCTACCTGGTTCAGAAACCTCAACGCCATAATTCCGAAAATCAGGCATTTTCAAGTCGCGCAGCAAAAGACCGCCGTTGACATGAGGATTGTCACCCATGCGTCGCTTTCCTTTGGGAGCCAGTTCTGCTAGTTCTGGAATAAACTTGCCATTTTCATCGAAGAGTTCTTCGCTTTTGTAACTCTTCATCCATTCTTCTAAAAGTTTGATGTGTTCTGGCTTGCTTGCTAACTCGCCAAAAGGAACTTGGTGCGATCGCCAAAAATCTTCTACTTTCTCGCCATCAACTTCCTTGGGTCCTGTCCAACCTTTAGGGCTTCTGAGGATCATCATCGGCCATTGCGGACGCTTGGTAAAGCCATTGTTACGGGCGTCTTCCTGAATTTCTTTAATTTCGTGAATTATGGTATCCAAAGTCGCCGCCATCAGCTGGTGCATTGTTTCTGGGTCAGACCCTTCTACAAAGTAAGGCTTGTAGCCGTAGCCGACAAATAAACTTTCTAGCTCTTGATGGCTTAACCGCGCCAGCACTGTCGGGTTAGCAATTTTGTAGCCGTTGAGATGAAGGATGGGGAGGACAGCACCATCATACACAGGGTTGAGGAACTTGTTCGAGTGCCAACTCGTGGCTAGGGGTCCAGTTTCTGCTTCGCCATCACCAACAACACAAGCAACAATGAGGTCAGGGTTGTCAAATGCAGCGCCGTATGCATGAACCAAGGAGTAACCAAGTTCACCACCTTCGTGGATAGAACCGGGAAGTTCAGGGGTGCAATGGCTACCAACACCGCCAGGGAATGAGAATTGTACGAAGAGTTTCTTCATTCCCTCAGCATCTTGGGAGATGTTAGGGTAGTATTCGCTGTAAGTCCCTTCTAAGTAAGCGTTTGCAACTATTCCAGGACCACCATGACCAGGACCAGCAATGTAGATCATATTCTGGTCATACTTTTTGATAATCCGATTGAGATGAACGTAGATAAAGTTAAGACCTGGAGTTGTTCCCCAGTGACCTAAAAGTCTGGGTTTGATATGTTCTAGTTTCAGCGGTTCTTTGAGTAGTGGGTTGTCGAGTAAATATATTTGTCCAACGGAAAGATAATTGGCTGCACGCCAGTAGGCGTTCATTTTTCTCAGTTCTTCACCTGTTAAAGGCTTCGTTTGTGGAGGACTTGCTAGAGTCATATCAAACTCCTTGACAAAATAATTTCCACGAATTTTCACTATGAAAGTTTAGTGATTTCCGGCATTATGATCATCCTACCTATGACACACTATTGTGTGGCTAAAACTTTACAATCGGGTTTCTCCAGTGCGAAAAATATCCAACCTTGTTTCCTGCTCACTGGGCGGGAAACAAGGTTGGATATTAAGAGTCATCACTATCAGGTGCAGGGGACGGAGTTGGGGTTGATCAGGGTGAGAGCGTTGAGCTTGACGTACCACCGCTGTAGGTTACCACTACGTAGACCCGATCAATTTTGATTTTCTTGCCGTTTGTACCAGTGTTACGCACGACGACCTTAAGGTCATTGACTAGTGCTGGGGTGTTGATTGTCGAGGTCATGTCCCACTCCACTGTGCGCTCGCTCGACTCTCCGGACAGTACTGACATCGATTGTTTCGCCAGCGTCGTGGGGGTTTTCAACGCTCCGCCTCCGACCTCAAACTGGACCGAGTTCGGCGATATCCCCTCTTCTTCATAGTGTTCCACGTAAACCTTTACTGACTGGATGCTAGCATCTGCTGGAACATTCTGCGGGAACTGGAAGGACAAGAATTTGCCGGATTCCAGATCTAGCCTGTCGTTATCACTATTCCGTACTAGGTAGACCTTCTGATCAGAAGCCAGTGTCTTTTGGTTCTTCTGATCCCAAGCGTCAGTGACTTGCAGTTTGAGCGAAGTGCCAGTTGGAGTTGGAGTTGGAGTTGGAGTTGGGGTTGGGGTGGGTGTAGTCGGTGGAATTTGGC